>PKWT01000058.1:3477-20689 GCA_003132125.1 Micrococcales bacterium
CCGCCGATGCCAGGGCCGCCGCCCGGACCGCCAACGCCTCCCGCGGCAAGGTCTGGGTAGGACCATGCGCCCAGCCCGATCAGCACGACCAGGATGGCGACGGACAGCCAGCGTGGCAGCTGCATCAGCAGCCAGGCTGCCAGCAGGGTGATCAGTCCCAGGGCCGGTAGGTAGAACCTGATGACGTGTACGCCGCCGCCGGCTCCCCCAGCCATCCGCGCGGTCCAGTCATAGGCAAGGTACAGGCCCCAGATACCGATCCAGCCGAGGGCCAGGAAGGCCCCGACCGACGCGTCACGCCGATACTTCGTGCGTCGCGCAGGCTCCATCTCCCGTCCACGGGATCTCATGCCGTGTACCGTCAGCCAGCCCAGAGCCGCCAGTGCCAGGAGCGCCATCGGCATGCTCTTCACCAGTGGCGACGGCAGGGTCTGAAGATTGGGGATCACCGAGCCAAGGCTGAACGTCACCACACCAGACGAGTACCCCGTCTTCAGCGCGCTGCCGTATGCCATGTAGTCGAACCCAAGGACGCCGGCGACCAGGGCAGCGACCGAAGTGAGCCACCAGCCAACTGTCCGCAGCGGAAGGGCAGCGCGGCGGAATACCAGCACGGCTGCGAGGGCAGCCACCGCCAGCAGGACCACGTTGGTGTAGCGAACCAGGACCGCGGCCTCCAGCGCGACGAACCCGAGCAAGCCGATGGTGGTGCGCCGCCGTACCGTCCGCTCTGTGGCGAGAAGCGTCCACAGCAGCGCACCTGAACCGGCTGCGATCAGCGAGGCGTCGGTGAAGGTGGGCATCGTGGCCCGCCAGGCGAAGACCAGTGCAGCTCCCGAGCTGCAGAACAGGATGACCGCCCACGTGCCGCCCCAGCGTCCAAGCCAGCGTCGAGCGCCGAAGAACAGGCCCAGACAACCCAACGCCCCGTAGAACAGCGGTGCCACCCGAAGCAGGCCCAGGGTCTGGAACGGGACGGCAAGGAACGGGTAACCGGGGTTCTTCTCGCTGATCCAGGTGCCGCTGGCCGTCTGCACCCATTGCGCGATGCCCTGTCCCCCACCGCTGCTCAGTTCTTTGTACAGCGCCTGGTATTCCGTGTTGGTCAGGCTCAGGTGTCCCCTGGCCAGCGCGATGATCGACGCCCGGTACGCGTAGTCGTCCGGCTCAAGCAGCTGGGTAGCCCTCGTCAACACCGCGACGCACAGCGCGACGAAGGCGACCAGCGATACCAGCGCCTCTCCCCTACCGAACCGGCGACGTGGACCCTCTGCAGCTGGATCGATGGCCCGTACCGACCCGTCGTCGCTGGTAGGTCGAAGCTGCTCGGTCATGCCCATACGGCGATCATGGCCGCGGCACGTTGCCGGGCACTGTGAGATCCCTTCGAGAATTCTGAACGCGTGAATGGGGCCATGCGAAGACGAGGACGACGACCGCGACTGCCCACGCCAGATGGATGGCACCGACCGCTTCCTGGTGGGCGAACCACCAGTGGTTCAGGCCCGTCGTCTTCTGCTGCCAGTTGACGAAGTCCTTGGTGAAGGGCTGCCAGAACACGACGATGGTGGCAATCGTCGTCCACGGGATCGTCCAGCCGGTGCCGAGCAGGTCGAAGACCACTGCAGCAAGCGCGGCGCTGCCGATGTAGTAGGCGTTGTCCTTTGGGTCCAGGGCCAGCCGTACCGCGACTGACACGAGGAGCACACCTGGCAAGCCTCTGCTGAGGACTGCCGCGATCGCAGCCGCGGGTGAGAGAAGGAGCTGGGCTGTCCGTCCCCACGGCGGAGTCATCACTCCGCGAGCGCCCAGTGCGTGCAGACCCGACGAGGGCGACAGACCGATCGGCGGGTGGAGGGCGCTCAGGGTGAGGGTATTGGCCAGAACGAACGGCGCCCATGCCATGGCTGTTCCCGCGGCAGCCGTGGCGGCTGCTCGCAGCCTGCCTCGGGGCAGGACGAGCAGTAGCGGGAGGAACCCGACGGCCCACGGTTTCGTCGCGACGGCCGCGGCCAGCGCGACGCCTGCCAGAACGGGCCGGTCGGCGAAGACGGCTCGCAGAGCCACGATGGCGAAGGTCATCGCGAGGACGTCATCGAGATGCCCCCAGCGGACCGAGAGCACCGTCCAGGCCGGTATGACGACGATGGCCGCGATGATGATCCGGCGAAGGCGTCCGGCCGGGGCGACCAACGGTGCGAGTGCAGCGAGGAGCAGTGGCCCGGCTGCGGCCATCGCCACAAGAGCGACGTTCTTGCCGACGTTGGCAGGCAATGGGCTGAGGAGGGCGGCCACCACCAGCGACAGCGGGCCGGTCTGCAGCCAGGGAGCGTCTGCGTACAGATTGAGCCCGGAGCCGTGGAGCAGCAGGTTGGCGCCGTCAACGGAGAAATGCCATGACACACCGGAGTCCGGCCACATTCGCCAGGCCCACCACACGGACCAGGCGGCGACGAATGCCGAAGAGACAATGACCGGCAGCCTCCCGCGATGTACCGCCATGCTGCCCACACTAGTGATCTTCAGCCTCGGCTCCCCACGAACTTCACAGAGTTCATCATCGCGGTGGGCTCGCAGTCACAGGCCCCGGGCTTCCATCCGAGACCGGGCGAGCACGGTTGGACGCATCAGCCGCCCGTCAGCGCCCTCTTCGTAACGGAATCGCCACAGCTCGGCGGTGTCCAGCACGATGCGTCCCAGACTGAGCTGACGGCGCTCCTCAACCCACTCAATGAGGCCCGCCGGCTGCGCAATGTCCGCTGCGAAATGGAGAAGGTTGGCGTACCAGATGTCGCGACTGAGCACCGCCTCGTACCAGGCGTCGGCACCGAGCTGGTCCTTGAGCGCGTCCATGAATGTGTCGGCGCTGTCGTCGACCGGATGTGCGCAGACCATGACTGTGCCCGGTGTGAGTGTCATTCCCACCAGGTCAAGCTCGATCGCCTCGACCTGCCGGGCTGCTCGGCTCATGGCAAGCGCGTACCGCTGGACTACGGCGTCATCTCCCGTCGCCGCTTCGCGATACCCCTCAAGGGCACGCACCGTGATGTGCAGGGAGCTGGCGAGTCCCGTTCGGAAGTGTCCTGGACCGGCAAGGGTCTCGGCCTCATCCATCACCTGTTCCAGCCTCCCGGCCGAAGCCTGGTCCGGCCGGAGCACGATGCTCACAGGCCACCGACCGCCTTCAACCGGTGGGGTGTCGCGTTTGTGCAGACCCTGCTGGATCAATGGCACTGCTTCGGCAAAGAGATGATCAAAAGCGCTCACCCGCCCCACAGCTCCCCCAGTGCCGTGACGACCTTCCAGTCCCGGGTGGTCGCCACGACTCCCCCGCGCTCGATCCGAGCGTTGGTCAGCATCGCCGCATGTGACGGATGTGCAAGCCACATGTACACCTCGCGGCCCGCAACCTGTGCCCGCTCCCCCGCGATGTCCCATCCGTTCATCATCTCGATGAGCCCGTCATCCGGTTCCTCCTTGAGGAAGGTGACATAACGTCGTACCTCTCCGCCCAGCGGAACCTCAAGATCCGTGCCGTATGAAGCAACCTCGGCCAGCTGTTCGGGCGTCCGCACGATGGCCCGCACGGTGAACCCGCACAACTCGTCCAGTCCGGCCTCGAGAACGAGCTCGACCTTGGCCGCAGACCGAAGGCCCGACGTGAAGCGAAGGTTTCCGCTCTGGGTGTAGCTCTCAACATCGTCAAAACCCTTATGGGACAGCCCTGTTCGCAAATCCGCCATCTTGATGAATCGTCCGCCGACGTTGATCGCGCGCAGGAAAGCGATATAGGTCGGCATCAGAACGTGAACGTCCCGCGTCCGACCTCACGGATGGTACCGCTGACGAGGATCGTGCCCGCGCCATCCACGGCCAGGTCAAGGACCGAGGGGCGGCATATGGCACTCCCCTGGTTGATACGTCGTCGCAGCCCCACCTCACCGTTGGCCACGAACCAGCCACCCAGGTTGGCACACGCCGAACCTGTGGCGGGGTCCTCGATGACCGCGCTGTTCTGGGTGAAGAAGAGGCGTGCCTCAATGGTTTCGGAGCCCGTTGGCGCCCAGAGGTAGACCAGCGACTCACCGCCGGGTCTGGTGGCGAACTGGACCAGGAGACGTGGATCGGCGGCCGCAGCCCTGACGTCCGCGGCCGATCTCAGCGGCAGGACCAGCTGGACCGTGCCCGTGTCGACCCACAATGGTTCTGCTGCAACGCGATCCGCGGTCAGCCCGATCATTCGCGTCAGATCCGAGAGCGGCACGTCGACAGGGAAGGACGTTGGTGGGTTCGCCTGCAAGGTCCACATATCTCCGGCAACCCGCACCGGGATGTCTCCGGCCGGCATACGGAGGAGCATCGCGTCTCCCCCACCGAACAGCTCATGAACGACGTATGCCGTGCCCAGTGTCGGGTGTCCCGCGAAGGGCATCTCGTAGTTGGGGGTGAAGATGCGGACGTTGGCGCTGACGCCCCGGCCTCCCGGCATCACGAAGGTGGTCTCGGAGAGGTTCAGCTGACGGGCCAGGTTTTGCATGTCCTGGTCAGAGAGGCCAGTTGCATCTTCGAACACGCACAGAGGATTGCCGGTGAACGGCTTGTCGCCATCGGTGAAGACATTGAGGAGGCGGTAGCTCAGGTTCATGACAGCGGATCAGAGCTCGATGCGGGTTGCCACGGGGGTGCCGAGCTCCACGGTCCGGCTGACGGTGCAGAGCCGGTCGTGTGAACGCGCCATGGCATCGGGAAGCAGCGCTCGAGCGGCGTCACCATCCTCACCTTCGGGGAACCTCACCCTGAAGGTCACCGAGAGCTCCTCCATCCGGTTGCCGCCTTCGTCGCGCATCTTCTCGCCGTCGACCTGCACAACGAACGACTCGGGCTCGGCACGGCGGGTCGTGAGGATATCGACGTCGACCGCGGTGCATCCACCGATGGCAGTGAGGAACAGCTCCACCGGTGTGAAGTCGTCGACATCCCCGGTTCCGAAGTCGAGCACGCCACCTCGACCGTTGACCGCGGTATAGCGGCCGGCTGAGGTGCGAGTGATGGCTACCGAGCGATGTGGGTCAACAGGCATGCCCTTACCCTGCCAGAGTGACCGCCACCAGCGATGAGCAGAGCAACGAACAAGGTTCGCTGGTGCTGCTGCGCCACGGCGAGACCGAGTGGTCCAGGACAGGTCGGCACACCGGCCGCACCGACATCGCCTTGACGGCCCGAGGAGAAAGGATGAGCGCAAGGAGCGGCGAGCTCCTCAAAGGGCGCACGTTCTCGCTGGTCCTCACCTCCCCCCTGCAACGGGCGCACCGCACCGCACAGCTGTCCGGACTGGTCGATGCCCAGATCGACGTCAACCTCATGGAGTGGGACTACGGCGGTTATGAAGGCCTGACCACCAACGAGATTCGCGAGCGAGTCGGTCACCGGTGGACGGTATTCGAGGACGGTGTCATACCCGGAGCGACACCCGGCGAGAGCATCGAAGAGGTGGCTGCGCGCTGTCGCAAGGTCATCGACCGCGCCACACCATATCTGGCCGGCGGGGACGTGGCGTTGGTCGGTCACGGCCATTGTCTGCGGATCCTGGCCGCGGTGTTCCTGAGCCAGGAACTGCGTTTCGGCTCACAGATTCTTCTGGATGCTGGGTCGATCAGCGTCTTGCGACGGGAGCGCGGGATTCCCGTCATCGACTCCTGGAACCGGGCGCTGTCATAACCAAGAGGCGGCGTGAGCTTGGCTGGTGCAGAAGAATGCGGCCGCCCCTCGCAGTGGGCGGCCGCATTCGTGCAGAAGGTCGGAGTCTCAGCTCTCCTCGAAGACCTCGATCGGCGGGCAGGCGCAGACCAGGTTTCGGTCTCCGTACGACTCCTCGAGGCGACGCACCGCCGGCCAGTATTTCGAGAGCTTGTCAACACCCGCAGGGTAGGCCGCGAGCTTGCGGTCGTAGGGGTGGTCCCATTCCTCGACCAGACAGGCCGCCGTGTGCGGAGCATGGTGCAGCACGCTGTCCGCTGCCGAGACCTCGCCGCGGGCCACCTGCTCGATCTCTCCTCGGATGGCGATCATGGCGTCGCAGAAGCGGTCGATCTCGACGAGATCTTCGCTCTCGGTCGGCTCCACCATCAGGGTCCCCGAGACAGGGAACGACATCGTCGGTGCGTGGAACCCGTAGTCGATGAGGCGCTTGGCGACATCGTTCACGGAAACTCCCGTGACGTGCGTGATCTCGCGCAGGTCAAGGATGCACTCGTGGGCCACGATCCCTTCGTTGCCGGAGTACAGCACCGGGTAGTAGTCACGCAGTCGAGCGGCGATGTAGTTGGCCGACAAGATCGCGACCTGAGTTGCCCGGGTCAGCCCGGCGCCGCCCATGAGCCGGACGTAGGCCCACGAGATCGGCAGGATGCTCGCCGAGCCGTAGGGCGCGCCCGAGACCGGACCGACGCCTGTAGCGGGACCGGCCTCAGGGGCCAGTGGGTGGTTTGGAAGATGCGGGGCGAGGTGGCTGCGCACAGCCACCGGACCGACACCGGGGCCGCCGCCACCGTGCGGGATGGCGAACGTCTTGTGCAGGTTCAGGTGCGACACGTCGCCGCCGAACTTGCCCGGTTGCGCGAGACCGATCAACGCGTTGAGGTTGGCGCCGTCGACGTAGACCTGGCCTCCGACCTCATGGACGAGCTCGCACAGCTCGGTGATCGTGTCCTCGAAGACGCCGTGCGTCGAGGGGTAGGTCACCATGATCGCGGCGAGGTTCTCACCGTTGGCCTTGACCTTGGCCCGAAGGTCCTCCATCTCGACCTCGCCGGTGGCGGCAGTCTTGACGACGACCACCTTCAGCCCGGCCATGGCTGCGCTGGCCGCGTTCGTGCCGTGCGCAGAGGCGGGGATCAGGCAGATGTTGCGGAACGACTCCCCGCGGGCCTCGTGATAGGCGCGGATGGCCAGCAGCCCGGTCAGCTCACCCTGTGAGCCGGCGTTGGGCTGGAGCGTGACGGCGTCGTAGCCGGTGATCTCGCACAACCAGTCCTCGAGGTCCTTGACGACCGCCCGGATCCCCTCGGTCTGCGTCGTCGGGGCGAAGGGGTGCAGATTCGCGAACTCCGGCCAGGACACGGCCTCCATCTCGGTGGCGGCGTTCAGCTTCATCGTGCACGAGCCGAGCGGGATCATGCCCCGGTCGAGGGCGTAGTCCCGGTCCGCGAGCTTGCGCAGGTAGCGCATCATCGCCGTCTCGCTCTGGTGCCTGTGGAACACCGGATGCGTCAGGAACTTCGAGGTGCGGACCAGGGCCGAGGGCCAGGTGAGGGTCTCGACGGCGGCGACGGCGGTCAGGCCCGGCAGGCCGAACGCGGCCCACACCGCTGACAGGTCGTCGAGCTGGGTGGTCTCGTCGGTGCTCACGGATACGTGGTCGGCATCGACCTGCCACAGGTTCACGCCTCGAGCAGCGGCCTCGGAGATGACCTCGGCGGCACGCCCCTCCACGCGAATCGTGATGGTGTCGAAGAACTGTTCGGTCTCGACCTCGATCCCGCCGGCCCGCAGGCCTTCGGCCAACGTTATCGCGTGACCATGCACCCGGCGGGCGATCCGGGACAGGCCGGCAGGGCCGTGGTACACGGCATACATCGCGGCCATGACGGCCAGGAGCACCTGGGCGGTGCAGATGTTGGAGGTAGCCTTCTCACGGCGAATGTGCTGTTCGCGGGTCTGAAGGGCCAAGCGGTATGCCGGATGGCCGTCAGCGTCGATGCTGAGTCCGACCAGGCGGCCCGGCATCGTGCGTTCGAGGCCGGTGCGAACCGACATGAAGCCTGCGTGCGGACCACCGAAGCCCATGGGCACACCAAAACGCTGGCTGCTTCCGACGGCGACGTCGGCACCCCACTCCCCGGGAGGCGTGGCCAGGGTCAGGGCGAGCAGGTCGGCAGCGGCGGTGACCAGCGCGCCGACCTCGTGTGCGGCGGTGGCCAGAGCCGACCAGTCACGCAGCTCGCCGTCGGCGCCGGGGTACTGGACGATGACGCCGAAGACGGCCTTGCCGCCGGCCGCCGCGGTCAGCGCCTCGGCGGTGGTGACGCTGCTCAGGTCGGCGACGACGATGCCTAGCTCCTGAGGCTTGGCGCGGGTCTGCATGACACCGAGAGACTGGGGAAGCACGTGTTGGTCAACGACCAGGACTGCGTCCGGCGCGGACTTGCTCGCTCTACGCATCAGGGTCATGGCCTCGGCCGCCGCGGTGCTCTCATCGAGCAGCGAGGCGCTGGCGATCTGCAGACCGGTGAGGTCGATGATGACCGTCTGGAAGTTGATCAAGGCTTCGAGCCGGCCCTGGGAGATCTCCGGCTGGTACGGCGTATAGGACGTGTACCAGGCAGGGTTCTCGAACACGTTGCGCCTGATCACCGCCGGCGTGACGGTGCCGTAGTAACCCAGGCCGATCATCTGGGTCAGCACCGTGTTGCGGGAAGCCAGGGCACGCAGCTCCTCGATGACGGCTTCCTCGGTGGGGGCCGCGTCAAGACGCAGGGCGCGCTCGTTGCGGATGACTCCCGGCATGGCCGTGTCCAGCATCGCCTCGATGCTGGACTGGCCGACAACCTTGAGCATTGCCGCGACGTCGTCGTGGTCGGGGCCGATGTGCCGGGAGACGAAGTCCGGCTCAATGGTCGGGGTGGAATCGATGGTCATCTGAGGCTCCTCACGCGGGCGGCACTGTCGTGCCGTGTGCGGTCACGGGCCTCCCCGCCTGTCGCCTGAAAGGGGCTCCAAGATGCCTGCCCGTGCGGTCCGGGCGCCTGAGAGGTTCCGGGGAGGTTTGCCCCTTCGGCGCCCCGCCACAATGCGCTTCCCAACAGGGGATCTCGCACGGCGCGGGGACTCTCCCGCACGGGGTAAACGGCTTCGCTACCTTAACACCGGCGAACCTACGGCGACTCAGCTGATCTTGCGCGCCTGACGGCGGGAGTTGAGCTCGTCGCCGGGGTGGGTCGGTGGGGCGTCGTCCACGGACCGCTCGTCCGACGGTGACTCGCAGGGCAGTGATGCGAGCTCGCCCTCGACCTCACGCCAGACACGACCCAAGGCGATGCCGAAGACGCCCTGACCGCCCTGGAGCAGGTCGATGACCTCATCGGCGGAGGTGCACTCGTACACGCTGGCGCCATCGCTCATCAGCGTGATCCGGGCCAGGTCCTCAACGCCACGTTCACGGAGCTGGCTGATCGCCACGCGGATCTGTTGCAGCGAGACCCCAGTGTCCAGGAGTCGCTTGACCACCTTGAGGACCAGGATGTCGCGGAAGCCATAGAGGCGCTGGGTGCCGGAGCCGGTGGCGCTCCGAACGGAGGGCTCGACCAAACCGGTGCGGGCCCAGTAGTCCAGCTGCCGGTAGGTGATGCCCGCTGCGCGGCAGGCGGTGGGGCCGCGGTAGCCGGTGTTCTCACTCAGCACGGGAAGGTCATCAGTGAACAGCAGCCCTTGCGCGGCGAACGGCACAGAACCAGTGCCACGGCGCGCTTCTCCGGTGGAGTTCACGCTTACCTCCTCGTAACTACAGCCTCGTTGTTTGTCTTGACGGTACGGCGAAAGGCAGTTGAGCGTCAATCACCGATGAAGGTCAGCGTTCGGCGTGTCGCGGCATTCGCATAACCCTCAACATTTAGTAGAGGTTCAGTCCGGTACCGGGGGCCAGATCTCGGTCTGGCCGGGCTCGCCGGGGTTGTCGAAGTCCTCCGCCGACACCTGGTCGAGGAACTCTCGAAAACGCTCGACCTCGTCGTCCTCCTCGTGTGCGATCGCCACGCCGGCTTCGTCCAGCAGGCTGTCCTCCACCAAGATCGTGGTGCCGGTGCGAAGTGCCAGAGCGATGGCATCCGAGGAGCGTGCACTGACCTCGATCGCCCCGTCGAAGACCAGTGTGGCGTGGAAGATGCTGTCCCGGAGCGCGACGATCCGGACCTCAACCAGCTCATGTCCGAGCGCTTCGATGACGTTCTTGAGCAGGTCGTGAGTCAACGGGCGGGGTGGCACAACTCCCTGTTGGGCGTAGGCGATCGCCGTGGCCTCAGCCGCGCCGATCCAGATGGGCAAGTAGCGCTCGCCGCCTCGCTCGCGCAGCAGAACGATGGGCTGGTTGGTCGGCATTTCGACGCGCACACCCAAGACATCGAGTTCTCTCACCTCGACAACGCTACTCGCTTATTCGGCGGCTATGCCCGCCTTGACCAATGCGGTGTGCAACGCGATGCACTCCGCCAGAATCTGCGAAGTCGGGTCGTGCGCGACCTTGCCGCCGGTCCCCTTGGTTCGGCCGCGGATGGGGGAAAGCACCTGCTGGACCAACCCGATCTCGCGGTCGGCCGCGGTCCGGAACGCGCGAAGGTGTCGGGGTTCGATGCCGTATGCCGCAAGGGCGCTGGCCGCTCGGGCGACCGCGAGCGACGGCTCGCCATAGTGCCCACTGGAGTCGGGACGTACGAGTCCGAAGGTGGACAGCGCCTCGAACGTGGGCTTGTCCAGGCCGCTGGCCTCACGCAGTTCGGCGTCGGTCATTCGAAGAGCGCCACGGCGGCGCAGCGCCGAGGCGCCGGGCAGATCAGGATCGGTCGCCAGAACAGGCACTTGCGGACGGGATGGTGACATGTCGCCCAGTACCGGCTCGAGCCCGCGATCCAGCTTGTCGAGCGCTTCGGCGATGACTTTGAGTGGCCAGAAGCGATCACGCTGGGCCGTCAGGATGTAACGAAGTCGCTCGAGATCGTCTGGCGAGAAGGTGCGATAGCCCGAGCTGGTGCGTTCGGGAGTGATGAGTCCCTCCGCCTCCAGGAACCTGATCTTGGAGATGGTGACGTCAGGGAAGTCCGGCACGAGCGCCGCCAGGACTGCCCCGATCGTCATCCGCCGGGGTGTCGCTGACGGGTTCACGCCTTGTGGTGGAAGCCGGCGGTCACTTGGCGACACCGGCATAGAACACGAGACGGAACTTGCCGATCTGGACCTCGTCGCCGGTCTTGAGGAAGATCTCTTCGATCCGCGCCCTGTTGACGTAGGTGCCGTTCAGGGAACCCACGTCGCGAACCATGAAGTCATCACCATCTCGGCGGAATATCGCGTGCTTGCGCGAGACGGTGACGTCGTCCAGGAAGATGTCGCTGTCGGGGTGCCGACCCGAGCTGACCTCATCCGAGTCGAGCAGGAAGCGAGCACCCGTGTTGGGTCCGCGCAGGACCACCAGTAGCGCTGTGCCGGGCACCAACGCGTCAACCGTCGCCTGGTCCTGGGCCGACAGCCCGAGATCAGCGTCGGTCGCAGGCTCGACAGGGACTCCGACGCCGGGCAGACGCATGGTGGTGGGGTCCCCCACCCGTCCATGTTCCTGCTCGTGCACGTTTTCCGTCATAACCTGCGCACCCGCTTCCTTTGTCGCCTCGACCGTGGAGGCACCAACCCTAGATCAGTGATCGAGGACCACGCGAGGGATTCCGAGAACCACCGTGCGGTGGTGTGCCGGGCAGTCTGGTCCTTGATGCCTTCAGGTGTCGAGGGTCAGCTCAGCAGGGCGCGGTATGCCTCGAGATCGAGAAGAGACTCCACGGCGGACGCATCGGTGATCTTCAGGTCATACATCCATCCCTGGCCGTACGGATCGGAGTTGACCAGCTCGGGGGCGGACTCCAGCGCGTCGTTGACCGCGACCACCTCACCGGACAGCGGCGCATAGAGATCACTGACCGACTTGGTCGACTCAACCTCGCCGCAGGTTTCGCCCGCGGTCACGGAGTCGCCCACGGACGGCAGGCTGACGTAGACAACATCGCCGAGCGCATCCTGTGCGTATGCGGTGATGCCGACGCGGATGACGCCGTCGGACCCAGCGCGAACCCACTCGTGCTCTGTGGTGTAACGAAGGTCTTGCGGGTACTCAAGCTCGCGCATGCCGCTCCTTGTTGAAATGTTGTGACGCGGGTGATGACTGCCACTGCGAACCAGGCGGTGAAACCAAACAGCTGCTACGTCGCGGCGGAAGCCGGTTACGGTATGCGGCGAGCGTAGCGAGGCTCGCGCAGCGTGTGCAACGCACCCACCACGAGCTCGGTCGACTGGGTGATGGTGATGCTCGCACCGAGCTGTCGGACGTTCTCCGACAGGCCTCCGGGGATCTCCATCGCCGAAGCCATTGTCTGAGGATCGCCGATCGCCAGAATGACGTACGGGTCGGTGACGGTCGTACCGTCGACCTCGATCCCGGATCCGGCCTGACCAAAGTACGAGCTGGCGACGACCCGCACACTTCCGACCTGGATGGCCTCGGCGCCTGCATCGCGAAGCTCCTCGATGGCGTCGAGCAACAAAGGTGGAGTCACCTTTGCTCCCGGGTCGCTTATCGTCATCCGTATGCCGGGCCCGTGAGCCCGGACCGTCCCAGCCAGAACCCTCAGGGTGTCGAGCCGCTCCTGCGCGGCGGTGAGCGCTGCTGCACCGCTTGTGCTGCCACTGATCAGCTCATCACGGGTGGCCTGGAGCTCGCGGGCGTTCTGGTCCAGGCGGGCAGACAGCTGGGTCGCGTTGTCCAAGATGGTGACGAGCTCGCTCTGACGCAACGACTCCAGACCCAGAACCTGGTTCTGGCGGACCTGGGTTGCCACGGCGAAGCCGAGGAGGATGGCCAGCAGTGCGGCCAAGGCATTGGCTTTGGTGGCCCGCGGACGAGCCATCAGAGCCAACCGCTGCCAGACAAAGCTGTCATCGACTGGGTCAGGCGCGATCGTCGGGGGTTCTGTCGGGCTCATGCGCGAAACAGGTGTCGGCGGATGGAAGCCACGTTGGAGAAGATCCTGATGCCGAGGACGACAACCACGCCGGTCGACAGCTGCGAGCCCACGCCCAGCTGGTCCCCGAGGAAGACGATGAAGGCTGCGACGACCACGTTGGACAGGAACGAGACGACAAACACCTTGTCGTTGAAGATGCCGTCGAGAACGGCGCGCACGGCCCCGAAGACCGCGTCGAGCGCGGCGATCACGGCGATGGGCAGATACGGCTGCAGTGCGAGGGGCACCGTGGGGTGCAGGAAGAGGCCGGCGGCGAGACCGACGAGCAGTCCAAGTGCTGGAATCACGGTGAGGTCTCCGTCGTTTGTGGGGCCGGTTTCTTGGTGGGCGCGGTGGTGGTGGGCGCGGTTGTCAGGTTGGGGCCTTGTCTCGTGACTGCCGACTGCGCGGGCTTGGCCGCCCGCAGTGACAGCGCCGGCTCCCCCGGGACGACGACGGGGTCGTGCTCCTTGATGTCGCCCCGGATCTTGTAGTTGGCCTCGAGCGACTTCAGGTAGCTGCCGCCGTCGCCGGCCGCAAAATCCGCGCTCAGGCTGCCGGGGTCGCCGATCGCGGTGATGACGTAGGGCCGTGTGAGCGGGCGGTAGTCCACCAGGATCGCAGCACCTGCAAAGCGGATAGCAGCCCGTGACGTGAGCCGGTGACCGTTGACCGAGATGGCTTCTGCGCCGGCCTGCCACAGACCGTTGACGATGATCTGCAGGTCTCGTGCGATCACCTTCCCCTGGTCAGGCGCGGTCGCCGCCAAGGGGTCGACGTTGGGGTTCTTCAGGCCGTCCGCAGCTGCCGCATCGTCGACGGTGAGCACCAGTCCCGGGCCGGTGACCGGCACGGTTCCGGCNNGGTCTGGGTGTCAGCGTGCGCGCGCATGGCCTCGATCCGGCTCACGAGGTAGGTCTTGACGCTGTTGGCGCTGGTTTCCGGGACTCGCAGGGCCAGGGCGGATACCGCGAGCAGCGCCCCGATCAGGACGGCGACGACGACCAACATAGGGCCGCCATGACCGGTGGCAGGAGGCAGCCCGGACCTCTGCCGGGTCTCGGCGGCGGCGGCGTAACCGGGGTCGAGCGGACGCTCCATCATCTCGGTGATCAACGTCATGGACCCATCAGGTCGACCCGCCGGTCCTGCCTGATCACCTCTCACGAGATCAGCCGGTTCTCGCGGGCGGCTCGTACGACGTTGCGCGTCTGGACTGCATACATGATTCCGGCGACCCAGTAGAGGGCTGCCCCCCACAATGCGAACGCCCAGCCGATCGGCAGCGCGATGGTCGCGAGGATGCTGGCACCCTGTGCCAGGAGGATCACCGGAAATGCCCACAGCAGGTCGAACGTGGCCGCCTTGCCGATGAAATGCACTGGCAGCGCCCGGTATCCGTAGTGGCGCACGAGCATCAGGAGCGCTGTCCCGAAGACCTCGCGGCCAACGAGGACAGCAACCAGCCACCAGGGGATGATCTCGCGCCACGCGAGGCCAAGCAGCGTGGAGAGGATGTACAGCCTGTCGGCGAGCGGGTCGAGCAGCTGGCCAACGCTCGAGACGAGGTTGTACGCACGAGCGATCTTGCCATCGAGATAGTCGCTCACACCCGAGATGCTCAGAACCACGACCGCCCAGTCGTCATGGTGACTGAGGATCAGCCACATGAAGATCGGAACGCCGACCAGTCGCAGCATCGACAGGGCGTTCGGCACGGTCCAGACACGGTCAGTGACCGGAGGACTCTCCCGGGCGCTCCCGTCGACCTGTTCCCTCACGCCAGAGAGCCTAAGCGTTGTACGCCGTCCCGCCTCTCAGGACCTCGCCCGCCACGCGCGTGATCCGCGTTTCAGCACCGGACAAAGGCGAAGCGGCCCTCATGACGCTACGGCGGTCCGGCAGGGCGGCCTTGATCCGGCCGACCAGCGCCACGGCGGCATCGTGCTCGCAGGTCATTTCGGCGATCGTGGCGATTTGTTGGCACCCGCAGTACTCACACATGGCCCTGCCGAGATCGGAAAACGTGGAGTCGTTGAGTCGGACAATTCGGTCACGCCGGCACGGCTCGTGTCGAGCTAATGCGCGTAGAATAGTGCTTAGCATGTGGCGCCCGAGCGGTGACTCACGATCCTTTGACGGTATCGGTCCCGCGCTACGGTGAGCCGCCAAGCCGGCGGCGTAGACCGAGGGACGCACACGGTGTACGACCAGTCGCTTTTCCTGCACACGTTGTCGAGATTCGCCAGAGTGCTGCCTGCCCAGTACGACCTTGAGCTGGCGTTGGCGGAGCTTACGGAGAGCGTGGCAGCGGTGTTGGGTCTGGTCGGCAGCGGAGTCACCATGGCCGAGGATGGGCGACTGCGGTTCGTGACCGCGGTGAGCCAGGCTTCAGGGGAACTCGAACGGATTCAGGAGGAGCAGCAAGCCGGCCCCTGCCAGGACGCATACGACTCTGGTGACGTGGTTTGGGTGCCCGACGTGCGCGTTGAAACCACCCGGTGGCCAGAGTTCGCGGCCGCGGCCACCCGGCTGGGCGTGGCAGGCGTCGCCGGCATCCCGATGCGGCTCAGCAACCAGATCATCGGCGCGCTCAACCTGTACTCGTCCACGCCGCGCGAGTGGTCGGAAGAAGACCTTGCGGCGGCCACGGTGTTGGCCGACGTGGCGACCAGCTATGTGATCAACGCGTCGAAGATACGCCAGCAGCAACAGCTGAGCGAGCAGCTACAGCAGGCGCTGGAGTCCCGGGTCGTCATCGAACAGGCCAAGGGGATCACGGCCCACCAGCACTCGGTCACGGTGGATGAGGCCTTCCATCTGATGCGCGGACACGCACGCAACAACAACGCCAGCATCCGTGCGGTCGCGCAGGCAATCGTTGCCGTGGGGCTGCAGGTCTGACCATCGGAACTCCGCTTCTGGTTCTTGGTCTTGACGGTTTAGGCGGTTTTGAGGGTATTGTTTGAATTGCTACGCATCTCTGGAACCTCGGCTGCGTGGACTCGTCCCGGTGCTGCCCCGGACCTCGGTGGATGCCGTCCTATGCGTGAGGACAACCGAATCGAGTGCGCCATGGCGCAGCTACCCAACACCCCTCCCCAAGCTCCCGAAGGTCCGCTCTCGCTGGTCAGAGCAGAGATCATGCGTGGCGTCGTTGTGCTCGAGGTTGTCGGTCGGCTCAGCGATGTCGTCGAGGATCTGGAGCGCGCCATCCAACTGGCGTTGGCTGAGGGGCCTCGCGGCGTTGTCTGCGACCTGTCCGCCGTGCTCGAGGGGGTCGAACCGGACGCGCTTGGACTGCTCGCGACCGCAGGTCGGCACGTGCGCGATTGGGCCGCGATCCCCGTGGCGTTTGCCGGCCAGGACCCGCAGGTTCGCGGGGCGCTGAGCTCTCATCCCCTGGGTGGGCACCTGATCGTGACCGCAACGACGGCGTCGGCGGTGTCTGCGGTCTTGGCGACGTCCATCCCGGCCGTTCACTGGCTACGACTTGCGCCACACCCGACGGCCCCTCGCGCCTCACGGGACTTCGTCACGCGCGCGCTGCTGGACTGGCGGCTGGGCAGAGTCATTCCCGCAGCCTCCCTGGTGGTCAGCGAACTGGTGACCAACTCAACGATGTATGCCGGCACCGACATCGCCTTGTCCGTGGCTTGGCACCATGGGGCACTGCGTCTGGCCGTCCGGGACAACAGCTCCAGGCTGCCACGCCAGGTCTATTCAGCCCTTGACCTGCACGGGCGAGGACTCACCATCGTCGCTGGCCTCTCGCGTGCCTTCGGCGTCCTTCCCACCTCTGACGGCGGCAAAGTCGTCTGGGCGGTCCTTGATGCATCGCAGCCAGGGACATCGGCCCGCGAACGCCGGATCAACCCTGCCCGCAAGGGGTCACCGATGCTCGCCGCTCCCAACAGGCTCCCGCAGCTGGCCCGAAGGCCATTGCCCTCCGTTCAGCCAGAGGGCCACGACGCACTCCCCCAGTGCGAAGCCTCCGTCCGTGGTCGATACCGCGACCCCTCCAACTACCTCGGCTAACAGCGAGCGCAACTGCCTGACCAAGCCATCCATCCAGACGGGGGAACTCACTGTGACGATCATCAGCGACGACAACGCGACCGTCGACCCGGGGGAGTTCGACCGGGACGTATGCCGCACGGTCCTGGCCATGCGACGGAGCCTGGGTGTCACCGTGGCAGAGCTGGCTGCGGCGTCCGGCCTCCCTCATGCCGACATCGAGGCCATCGAGCGCGGCGGTACCACGACGCGCGCCCAGCGGCAGGACATCGCGGTCGCCGTGTGTTGGCTCTCGAACAACGCCGTCGCCCACAGAGCCTGACCACGTAGCAAGAGGCCGCTCCCGATTTCTCGGAAACGGCCTCTGACCTGCTGCT
>PKWT01000257.1 GCA_003132125.1 Micrococcales bacterium
AGAGTGGCACCATCGGCAACGCATGCCGACTCGATCGCGCCGCGCATGCGCGCCGCCGCAGCACTGAGTTCTGCAGGGTCAGCGACCAGCGGCACCATCAGCTCCGGGTGAGGGTCCATCCCTGCCGTCCTCAGCTCGAGCGTGGCGGTCGCCAGCGCGCGGACCTGCGCTTCGATGAGCTCGGGAACCACCGTCAGGAGCCGTACACCGCGCAGACCGAGCATGGGGTTGCCCTCATGCCACCGGCGGACGCCGGCCAGCCGAAGAGCTGCCTGCGGATCCGGTGTTCCACCAGGCGCATTGTTCAGTGCCACCTCGACGGAGAGCTCGGTCAGGTCCGGCAGGAACTCGTGCAGCGGCGGGTCGAGAAGACGCACGACGACGGGGAGCCCGTCCATGGCCCGCAGGATGTCGAGGAAGTCCGTGTGTGCCAGCTCTTCGATGTCTGCCAAGGCTGCCGCGCGGTCGGACTCGTCGCCCAGGACCATGTGCTCGACCAGAACGGCACGCTCACCCAACAACATGTGCTCGGTGCGGCACAGGCCGATGCCCTCTGCGCCCAGCCGCCGGGCCCGCAGCGCGTCGGGACTCGTCTCGGCGTTGGCTCGGACGCCGATGAGCCGTCGATGGTCGGCGTGTGCCAGGAGCTGAAGCACCGCGGCCGCCAGAGAGCCGGCGACCGGCTCGGGCCGCTCGGCGCCCGACCCGTCATCAGCCTGCTTCTCGAGCAGCTCCGCCACCTGGCTCTGCCGTACGGCGAGGGCGCCACGGAAGATCTTGCCGGTCGTCCCGTCCACCGAGATGGTGTCGCCTTCCTTGATCGAACCGCCGGGGCAGACGGCGGTGCGGGCGTCGAGGTCGATGACAAGTCCGTCGACGCCGGCCACACAGGTACGCCCGATCCCGCGGGCGACAACCGCCGCGTGCGAGGTTCGGCCGCCGCGCGCGGTGACGATGGCCACGGCTGCGAGCATGCCGCCGACGTCGTCAGCACTGGTCTCCGTGCGCATCAGCACCACGTTGCGGCCCTCGGCTGCCTGGCTCACTGCGGTCTGTGCGTCGAACACGACCTCGCCCACGGCTGCTCCGGGACTGGCGGCGAGGCCGGTCGCGAGGAGAAGCTCACCCTCCGCGGACATGAACCGGGGGTGCAGGAGGCTCTCGAGCTGGTATCCGTCCACCCGGCGCAGAGCTTCATCGAGGTCGATGAGCCCTTCGCTGACCATGGCGCTGGCAACCGTGAAAGCTGCAGCAGGGCTGCGCTTGCCGACCCGTGTCTGCAGGATCCACAGCGTGCCGTCCTCCACGGTGAACTCCACGTCGCACAGGTCGCGGTAGTGCGTTTCCAGTGTGCGCAGGTGGCCCATCAGTTGCTCGTAGACCGCGGGCGCATGATCGGAGAGGTCCTGCAGGGGGAGGGGCGTGCGGCTTCCGTTGACCACATCCTCGCCCTGGGCGTTGGGGAGGTAGTCCCCGTAGACGCCGGTCTCGCCCGTGGCCGGGTCGCGGGTGAAGCAGACACCGCTGCCCGAGTCGGGTCCGGTGTTGCCATAGACCATCTCGACGATGTTGACCGCAGTCCCGGCGTCGTCGCCGATTCCCTGGTGCTTGCGGTAGGTCATCGCGCGCGGGACGTTCCAGGAGGCGAAGACGGCGTCGATGGTGCGGCGGATCTGCTCGCGGGGGTCCTGTGGCAGGTCCTCACCGACCTCGGTCACCAAGGTGCGGCGGAAGTCGCTCGTGAGCTTCTTCAGCGAGGCCGCATCCAGCTCGGTGTCACTGATAACGCCGGCCTCGCGTCGTGCCGCGACAAGTGCTACCTCAAAGAGCTCGCCGTCGACCCCAAGAACCGTTCGCCCGTACATCTGCACGAGCCGTCGATAGCAGTCCCAGGCGAATCGCTCACCACCACGGGCGATCAGCCCCGGTATGACCGCGTCCGTGAGCCCGACGTTCAGGACGGTCTCCATCATCCCCGGCATCGAGCGTTTGGCACCCGAACGCACAGACACCAGAAGGGGATCCGCGGGATTGCCGAGCCGTCGACCGGTCATGTTCTCCAGCTGCGCGAGATGTATGCCGACCTGATGGTCCAGGTCCTCAGGCTCCCGGCCGAGGGTGAGGTAGTGGCGACACGCGGCGGTCGTGATGGTGAACCCATGCGGCACCGGCAGCCCGATTCGGGTCATCTCGGCCAGGTTCGCGCCCTTGCCGCCCATCAGGTCCGACATGGACATGTCGCCGTCGGCGAAGGCGACGACAAAGGGAGCGGTGGCGGCCTTGGAGCTGACGGTCAGTGACATGTTGTCCTCCGGAAGATCCTGACGGGGTCTGGCTAGCGATGCGTTGGAACGGGCTAGCTCATGTACCAATGTTTACTGGACTGTCGGGGATTCAGGGGTGACTATGGTCCCGATGCTGCGTGGGGCTTGTCACAGCGCATGACCTGACAATCCCGGTCCGGCCGAGGACGACACCCCGCTGCGAAACAGGGACCTATGGCTCTGTGTTGCGCCGGGTCCGATCGGTGATGGTGATGGTGATGGGGTGGCGGGTCTTCTCCTGCCGGCGTGCGAGGCGAGGTGTGGCACATGTGGGCCTTTCCCGGACACAACGGAACAGTCGTGGTGGGCTGCGACAGCTCCGGGGAGAGCCAGAGTGCCGTCGTCGAGGCGACCCGCGAGGCGTCCCGACGGGACGCCGATCTGGTGTTGCTCTCAGTGGCCGAACACCGGCCGTACTGGCCGGACAGCCTCGCGTGGGTGGCCCGCGCCCAGGCCGAGTCGGCCCAGCAGGCACA
>PKWT01000500.1 GCA_003132125.1 Micrococcales bacterium
CCGGGCGTTCGTCGAGCGTTCAATGCAAGAGGTGTTGGAGTCGCCGGAGGTCGAACCGGACGAGGACGGTGACTATCCGTTCACCGACGGGAGCTCGATGACCTACGTCAGCGTTGAGCCGGAGCCGGGGCTCGGGGTCTGCGTGTGGAGCTACGCCGCGTACCAGGTCAAGGGCTCGGCCAGCGTCCTGCGTGAGATCAACGAGCTCAACATGCGGTCCTGGCTGTGCAAGGTCGTGTGGCGTGACGGGCTCATCCGCGTGGAACAGCGGCTTGCCGCCGACATGGTCTCAGTCGAGTCGTTGGGTCGGGCGTGCTGGCACGTCGACGGCACCGCGTCCGACATTGGCGCGATGTTCGCGGTCGTGCACGGAGGTGAGAGCGTCCTGGCCGAGCCGCGCGCCAGCTGATGGCTCCGCGGCTGATCCCCGAACACCCCAAGTTCGAGACCGCCACCGAGCGTGAGGTCTGGGATGTCCTCCGGACCAGGCTCGGGTCGGATGACGTGCTGATGGCCAACCTTCGGCTCAGTGACGAGGTGAAGGACCACGAAGCTGACATCGTCGCGATCATCAGCGGGGCAGGCGTCGTGGTCATCGAGGTCAAGGGCGGCAGCGTCGGGGTGGTCGACGGTCAGTGGCGCCAGTCGGGCAACGACACACGCACGTTCGACCCCGTCGAACAGGCGCGCACGACGAAGTACGCCATCCGCAAATACGTCGAGGCCGACCCCCGGTGGCGCAACTCCTCGCGCCGGCGCATCCGATGGGCCCATTCGATCGCGTTGCCCAACACCGAGCTCCATGACGACTTCTCGATGCCGGACTGTCCGCGTTGGGCGGTGCACGGCACGGGCGACATCGCCGATCTCGCCAGCCGGCTGCACGACGTCGTCGTCAGGCAGGAGACGAGGAACGTCCCACCGAGTGCTGACGACGTGGACCTGATCGTGGAGATCCTCAATGGCAGGCACCTGCCCGTCCTGGACATCTCCGCCGAAGGGCGAGCCCGCGCGGCCGAGGCGGACCGGCTTACCCAGGAGCAGGCGACATTGCTGCAGGTGACCCGGCTGCTCAACAGGGTGGAGGTGCGCGGGGGTGCCGGGAGCGGCAAGACGGTGTTGGCGCTGACCCAGGCGAGGCAGCTTTCCCGCGGTCACGGCGGACACAAGGCACAGCGGGTCGCCGTGATCTGCTACTCGCTCGGGCTGGCGGCGCACTTCAATCGCGTGGTGGAGACCTGGGGTCGCAAACACCGACCCGCCTTCGTCGGCACGTTCCACGCGTTGGGTCGCAGCTGGGGGGCGCCGGACGGCAGGCGCGACAACTCCGACTTCTGGGAGGTCGAGCTGCCGGCGATCATGAAGGAGCTCGCTGCCGGGCTCGCCGACGGGCAGAAGTTCGACTCCATCATCGTCGACGAGGCCCAGGACTTCGCCGACTCGTGGTGGGCGCCGATCATGGGGGCGTTGAAAGACCAGGAGACTGGGGGGCTGTTCGCGTACTCCGACGAGAACCAGCGGATCTTCCAACGCTTCGGTGGGCCTCCCGTGCCTTTGGTTCCGTTGGTCCTCGACCACAACCTTCGCAACACCAAGCAGATCGGCGATGCCTTCAACCCGCTGGCACCCATGCGCATGCACCTCCGAGGGGGTAACGGCCCGGCGGTTGAGTTCGTGCGCTGTTCCGCCGCGGACGCTGTGGACACAGCCGACGAACAGGTCGACCGGCTGCTGGCTCTGGGGTGGAAGCCGGACGAGGTGATGCTCCTGACCACCGGCAAGCGCCACCCGGTTCAGATCGAGCGTGGCTCAGAGTCCGATCCCGCGGGCTACTGGCGTTCCTTCTGGGACGATGGCGACGTGTTCTACGGGCATGTGCTCGGATGCAAGGGACTCGAACGTCGTGCCGTCGTGCTGTGCGTCAACGAGGACAAAGCCGTTGACCGGTCGCGTGAACGGCTCTACGTCGGTCTCTCGCGAGCCACCGATCAGCTCGTTGTTGTGGGCGACCCGGATGTCGTCGCGCAGATGGGCGGTGCTGAGGTCGCCCGGCGCCTCGGTATCAGCTGATCCCGGCTATGCAGGTGGTGCCGATCCGGCGGAACCCCACGCCCTCGTAGACCCGCGCGACATCGCTGCTGTCAGCGCCGCAGAACACCGTCGTGACGCCGTTGTCCAAGGCGTGACGTGACAGCAGATGCGCCACCGCTGTGCCGAGCCCCCGGCGGCGGAATGCCGGCCGCACACCGACGCCGACCATCTCGCTGACCTGACCCCGAGGGTTGTGGCTGCCGCCGCCAACTGCTCCGACGTTACTGACGAACGCCCCGACCATGACGGTGCGGCCCGCCCGAAGGGCGTCGGTTGTGTTGCCCAGTCCGTGGNNCGCGGCGGCGTCGTCGCGCTCAGCCGCGCCTGCGTCCGAAACAGCCGTGCCGGGCGTCCCGAAGGCCACCCGGATCGCGGCGTCCACCACGGCCAGGTCATCGTCCTCGGCATTCAGCAGCCGAACCGCTCCATCGGGGGCCGGGGGCTCGACCAGGGACTCGAGCACCAACATCGGGCACTCCTGGACGGTCATACCGGCCGCCCGCGCGACGGTC
>PKWT01000276.1 GCA_003132125.1 Micrococcales bacterium
GCATCGGCATCGACGTGGCAAAGGAGCACAGGATCGAGCCAAACAGGAAGATCACGATGGCCGCGGTGAAGAACCTCTTGCGGCCATAGATGTCCGAGAGCTTGCCGTAGAGCGGCGTCACGATCGTCGAGGTGATCAGGTAGGCCGTGACGACCCAGGCCTGACCGGAGAGGTCGTGGAGGTCGTCGGCAATGACACGCATGGCCGAGGAGACGATGGTCTGGTCGAGTGCGGCCAGGAACATCCCCATCATCAGGCCGGCGAGGATGGTCAGGATCTGCTTGTGCGTGAGCGGCCCATGGGACTCGGACGTGGGCAAAGACCCGGCTGTCGCTGATGCGGCGGCGTTGGCCATCAGTTCTCCTTGCTGGTCGTGCCGGCGAGAACGTCGCCGGTGGGAGTGGCGGCCGCGCCCTGGAGCAGGAGCGACCCATACAGCTCTTTGGAGGTGTCGAAGGACACGGCGAACCGCTCCAGATGCCCCGTGAAGGCTTCGGCGTCCGCGGGTTCCCAGTCATGCAGCATCTGTCGGAACCACTCACCGCGCGCGGTCTTGACACGTTCGACGAGCTCCGCCCCCTCGGGGCTGAGCGAGACCATGAACGCGCGGCCGTCCTGGGCGTCGGCCACCTTGTCCAGCAGCCCGTGGGAGACCAGCATCGTCACCTGACGACTCACTGTGGAGACGTCAGAGTGGATGCAGTCGGCCAGCAGGGACACCCGACGCGGCCCGTCGACCAGGTTGAACAGGATCGGGTAGGACGCCGGCTCGACTCCCGGGTGCAGCTTGGGGGTGTGATGGCGCAGCGAGTGGAACAGCTTCATGACGCGGACCAGCTCGGTGCTGAGCTGGGTGGCATTCTCAAGGCTGATCGCCATGGGGTCTCCGCGGTCGTAAGGAACTTGCTTGGCACATACAAATATCACATACAACTTGTATGCCGCAAACAAGTGTCTCGAACGACTGAAGCCGGCGAGCAGGCCGGCATGCCGGGCCAGTGGGTGCGGTCAGTGGGTGCGGTCAGTGGGTGACGACGAGGGCTTCCAGAACGCGTCGCGCGATCGCATCGTCACCGACCACGCTGTATGCCGTGTCGCTCACCGAGCGACGCCCGGCGGCCCGGCGAGCGAACGCCTCGGTGGACAGGCTGATGGTGGTTGCCCCATCCGGTGGTGGATCGGCGGGCATCTCGTGGCCGCGGGGCCGACCCTGCTCGTCCGCCACCACCCTGACGCCCTGGCGGGCGACGGTCGGGCCGGTCACGTCGATGATGACGACCTGCCCAGGTTCGAGACCAGCGCCTTTGGCGATCAGCCTGGGCAGCTGGAGCATGACCGTTCTGACGAACACTGATGCGGCACGGGAGTCCAGATCGCCGGGCCGTCCGAGGGCGCTGCGGATGTCCTGCTCGTGCGTCCAGACATCAAAGGTGCGCAGCAGCAGCACGGTCGCCGCCAGGTCCGGACCAAACGGCCCGTTGATGATACTGGAGTCCGTCAGGATCGGATTGCGCAGTGTCGAAAGCCGTTGCGCCAGAACGTCTTCGAGCTCGGCCACGACGTCCGCGCCGGTACGTCCGCGACGCACCTCCACGGCATACTCCACCTTCTTGCCGAGGTCGTTCTTGACGTGCTCGTAGCGCGGCATGTCGACCCGGGGGTCCTTGTGCCCCTCAAGCCAGGACTCGACGCCGACGACGTGCGATATCTGGTCGTGCACCGTCCACCCTGGGCATTCGGTGGGCTCCGCCAGGTCATGCACCTCGCAGCCACGCCCGAGATCTACGACGGCCTGCGTGGTCTGGGCGAAGGCGTCGACGAGGTCATGGAGACGCGCGGGTGCCGCCGGGTCTAGAGACATGGGGCGAGCCTACCTAGGGTGTGGGCATGACCACAGGACCCAGCACGGCTGCGCACCCGACGAAGCTGCCGCTGGTCCTGGCCGCAGTCGCGGTCGTCGCGGTGGTCATCCCGGCGGGTCTGCTCGGCGGCGCGTTCGCGGCCCCTGTCAGCGGGCTGCCGGATGCCGGAGCGATCGTTCGCTGGGGACTTCCAGTCGTGCGAGCCATCCACGATCTCGCGGCAGCCAGCACGGTGGGCCTGCTCGTCGTCGCCGCCACGATCATCCCGGAGGCGCGCAACACCTCACGGCGGATCACCGCGACGCGATACGCCTGCGCCACGGGCGTCGTGTGGGTGGTGGCCGGGCTCGTCGGACTGGTCTTCTCGTTCGCCGACATCTCCGGCACCGCGCTCAGCGACCCCACGTTCGGTGCCCAGCTCCAGACTTTCGTCTTCCAGCTCGAGTCCTTGCGTGTCGCCGCGATCAGCTCGACGATGGCTCTGGCAGTGACGCTCGGCGCTGCGGTTGTCCGGCGCCGTTCTGAGATGGTCACCCTCGCTGTGCTCAGCGTCCTGGCTCTGCTGCCGCTGTCCCTGACTGGTCACGCGGCCGGCGCCGCAAGCCATGACACGGCCGTCAACGCTCTTGCCCTGCACCTTGTTGCGGCCGTCATATGGGTTGGCGGCCTCCTCGCCCTGGCGATGCTTCGACCCATGCTGGGCGCGACGCTGGGTGTCAGCGTCCAGCGGTACTCCACGCTCGCCGGCTGGTGCTTCGTGGCCGTCGCAGTCTCCGGGGTGGGCAGTGCGTGGATCCGGGTCGGCTCGATCGGCAGTCTGGCCACGACCTACGGCGCGCTGGTGATCCTCAAGGTCGTGGCACTGGTCGTCCTCGGAATGGCAGGCTGGCAGCAGCGCTCGCGCGTCGTCGACCGGATCGCGACGGATCCGCTCGCCGGCCGGCTGTTCGCGCGACTGGCCCTCATTGAGCTGGTCGTGATGGGTGCCGCCTTTGCCCTGGGGACGGCCCTTTCACGCAGCGCGCCACCGGTTCCGAACACCCCGGTCGTCACCACCGACGCGGCATACTCCCTGACCGGCTATCCGGCGCCTGCCGGCCCTCTGCTGGGCAGCGACTGGCTCACCGTATGGCGCATCGACTGGCTCTGGTTGGGCGTGTCCGTGGTCGCGGTCGCTCTCTATCTCGCCGGTGTCCGGCGGATGCGCGCCCGTGGCGACTCATGGCCGGTGCTGCGAACCATCGGCTGGGTCCTGGGCTGGGCCATCTTCGTGTGGGCCACCTGCGGGGCGCCGGGTGTCTACGGGTCGGTCCTGTTCTCGATCCACATGCTCTTGCACATGACGGTCTCGATGTCGGCGCCGATCCTCATGGTGCTCGCCGCTCCGGTCACCCTGGCCCTGCGCACCCTGACGCCGCGGCAGGACAACACTCTGGGTCCGCGCGAGCTGTTGCTCGGCCTGGTCCACTCCAGATTCCTTGCGGTGATTGGTAATCCGGTCGTCGCAGCCGCCATCTTCTTCGGCAGCCTGGTCGTCTTCTACTTCTCGCCACTGTTCGAGCTTGCATTGCGCACACACACCGGACACGTCCTCATGACCACGCACTTCCTGCTGGCTGGATACCTGTTCGCGTGGGTGCTCGTGGGGATCGACCCGGGGCCCAAGCGTTGGCCGCCGTCGCTCCGCCTCATCATCCTGTTCGTCACGATCTCGTTCCATGCGTTCTTCGGTGTCGCCCTGACGACCGGGACAACCCTCCTGGCGCCTACCTTCTACAAGAGCCTGCACCTGCCATGGGCCGTGGATCTGCTTGCGGATCAACGCAATGGCGGCGCCGTCGCCTGGGGCGTCGGCGAGCTGCCCACCCTGATCCTGGCCCTCCTGGTCACCCTGGCCTGGGTGCACTCCGACGCCGCTGAGACCAAGCGGCTGGACCGCCAGGCCGATCGCGACGACGACGCAGACCTCAAGGCCTACAACGCCCATCTCGCGGCGATCTCGGAGCGACCCAGCCCCGCTGGCCCCACCTCGCCGCCATCACGTTCAACGACACCGGGACACTGACATGCGAATAGCCCTGATCCAGCTCGGGTATGACGACCGGGAGCCCGTCTCCGAGCGGGTCACCAGGGCAGCCGATCTTGTCCGCGCACAAGCGGGTCACGACCTTGTCGTGCTGCCGGAGCTGTGGGCACCAGGCGGGTTCTCCTATAGGGAGTGGGACAAACGCGCTGAGCCCGTGGACGGCCCGATCGCGTCGGCCATGTCCGCCGCCGCGCGGGATGCCGGGGTGATGTTGCACGCAGGGTCGATCATCGAACGGCCTGTCGACGGTGAGCGCGGCCCCGAGGGCAAGGACCTGTGGAACACATCGCTGGTCTTCGCGTCCGACGGGTCGCTGGCCGCGACCTACCGCAAGATCCACCGGTTCGGCTTCGGTCAGGGCGAGCCGTTGCTGATGGAGGCAGGGGACGCCTTGTCGCTGGTCGATGTGCCTGACCCCTCGTCGGGCGACGGTCCAGCTCGGGCGGCGCTGTCGACCTGCTATGACCTGCGGTTCCCCGAGCTGTACCGGGCCCAGCTCGATGCTGGCGCAACGCTTTTCGTCATACCTGCGGCGTGGCCTGCGGCTCGGGTGCGCCACTGGACCCTCCTCGCGCACGCCCGCGCAATCGAGAACCAGTGCGTCGTCGTGGCCTGCAACACGGCAGGCACACATGCGGGCGTGGAGATGGGCGGACACAGCCAGGTCGTGCTGCCGACCGGTGACGTGGCCGCGATGGCCGGCACCGACGAACAGGTGCTCAGCGTTGAGGTGGACATGAATGTGGTCACGGACTACCGCGCAATCTTCCCGGTGCTGCAGGATCGACGACTGCCGCTGAAGCCATCGGATGCGCATTCAACGGATAAGCATTCAACGCGTGCGCATTCAACACCTACGGGACCTATGTGAGCCGCGTCCGCGTCAGGGCGCCTGAGCTCGTCGGCCGCGGGTGGCTGAACACCGGCGGCGACTGGTTATGCCTGGCCGATCTGCGCGGTCGTGTTGTGGTCCTCGACTTCTGGACGTTCTGCTGCGTCAACTGTCTGCACGTCCTGGATGAGCTGCGCCCGTTGGAGGCCAGGTTCACCGATTCCCTTGTCCTCATTGGGGTTCACTCGCCCAAGTTTGACCATGAAGCAGGCTCCGAAGCGCTGGTCGACGCTGTCGAGCGCTACGGCGTGCACCACCCAGTTCTCGATGACCCTGATCTGGTCACCTGGCAGGCGTATGCCGCCAAGGCGTGGCCAACGTTGGTGGTGATCGACCCCGAGGGCTACGTGGTGGCGTCGATGTCCGGTGAAGGACATGCCCACGGCCTGACGGTGTTGACCGAGGAGCTGATCGCACTGCACGCCACCAAGGGCACGCTCCGCCTGGGTGACGCCCCCTACGTACCTCCGCCCGCACCAGCCACGGCACTGCGGTTCCCCGGAAAAGCCATTGCCCTGCTTGACGGTTCATTCCTCGTGTCCGACACCGCACACCATCAGCTGGTCCACCTCGAGGCCGATCTCGACACCGAACGTGCTCGCATCGGCGGGCCCAACCACTTCCAGGAGCCGCAAGGCCTGGTGCTTCTCCCGCCCGGCGTGGCCGCGAGGGTGGGCTACGACGTCGTGGTGGCCGACAGCGTCAACCACCAGATCAAGGGCGTTCGCCTGGCCGACGGACACGTCCTGACCCTGGCCGGGACGGGCCGACAGCTGCACGAACGTTCAGGCAGCGGGCCTGCACTCACCCAGGATCTGTCGACCCCCTGGGATGTCGCGTGGTTCATCGACCGGGTCGTCATCGCCATGGCGGGGGTCCACCAGCTGTGGGTGCTGCATCTGGCCACCGACCCGGACGACAACACCGTCGCAGTGTTGGCCGGCACCTCGGCCGAAGGCATCCTGGACGGGGTGGCGCATGAGGCGTGGTTCGCCCAGCCATCCGGGCTCGCCACGTCCGAGGACGGGCAGCGTCTGTGGGTTGCCGACTCAGAGACCTCCGCCCTCCGGTCGGTCTCTGTGACCGAGAGCGGCTTTGAGGTCGAGACCCACATCGGCCAGGGCCTCTTCGAGTTCGGGCATCGTGATGGCGCCGCCGACCAGGCTTTGCTCCAGCACCCGTTGGGCGTCACCGTTCTGCCGGACGGCTCGGTGGCCATCAGTGACACCTACAACGGTGCCATCCGTCGTTTCGACCCCACGACGCGTGAGGTCTCGACACTGATGACCGACCTGCGTGAGCCGAGCGACGCCGTGGTCGAGATCGTTGACGGGCTGGCGTCCCTGGTCGTGGTGGAGTCAGCCGGACATCAGCTGGTTCGCGTCCCGATCCCTGCCGCCGCCCAACGCGTCGAAGGGCCCGCGCGGCACAGTCTGCGGCCGGCGACGCTGCTGCCTCCTGGCCCGGTCTCGCTGGTGATCTCATTCATTCCGCCGACCGGTCAGAAGCTCGACCACCGCTCGGGCGATCCGACGCGGCTCATCGTCGCCTCCACCCCTGCCGAGCTGCTGGTCCAGGGCTCTGGCAGTGCACGCGGACTGAAGCGTCAGCTCACACTCGCGCACGACGTTGGTGGCGGCGTACTGCACGTGTCAGTCCAGGCCGCGGCCTGCGATGGCTATCCGGACACCGGCGAGTACCCAGAGCATGCGGCTTGCCATATGTACCAACAGGATTGGGGCATCCCTGTCGTGATTGACACGGCCGCCCCAGCCGAGCTGCACCTGGATCTTCGAGGCGCATAGCAGTCAATCCTCCCGACGGACCACATAGCGCAAGCCCGTCATTGAAGGAGCACCAGCGAGGCTGCGCTATCAGTGACGGGCTTGCGCTAAGGCGAACCGAATCTGTCTAGAACGCGTCCTCGGACACGTCCATGAGGGAGTTGTCCGTCGCTTCGGCGATCTGGCGCTCACCGGCGATCTTGGGAAGGACCGTGCGGGCAAAGAAGGATGCCGCGGCGATCTTGCCTTCGTAGAAGCTCCGGTCCTTGGCCGATGCGGTGTCCGCGTCAAGGGCAGCCTTGGCAATCTCGGCCTGTCGAAGCAGCAACCAACCGACGACCAGGTCACCGGCGCAGAGCAGGAGGCGAGAGGTGTTCTGACCGATCTTGTAGAGGTTGGCCGGGTCGCCACCCTCCTGGCTCGGGTCGGACTTCATCAGCTCGCCGACCATGTAGCCGACGATCCCCTCGACGTCCTCGAGTCCCTTGCCCAGCAGCTCGCGCTCGGTGTGCAGGAAGTCCGTGCCGTCACCAGCCTTGACGAGGTCCTTGATCTGCGCCGAGATGTGGCCCAGAGCCTGCCCCTTGTCGCGAATGATCTTGCGGAAGAAGAAGTCCAGGCCCTGGATGGCGGTGGTGCCTTCGTAGAGCGTGTCGATCTTGGCGTCCCGGACATACTGCTCGATCGGGTAGTCCTGCAGGAAGCCGGAACCGCCGAGTGTCTGCAGCGACTCGGTGCCCAGCAGCACCCAGGCGCGCTCGGAGCCGACGCCCTTGACGATCGGCAGCAGCAGGTCGTTAACCCGGTTGGCCATCGCGGCGGGAGAGCCCTTCTCGAGCACGTCGGAGCCGGTGGTCAGCTGCACCTGGTCGATGACGTCCTGCTGGGAGGCGGTGTAGATGACAAGGGAACGCAAGCCCTCGGCATAGGCCTTCTGCAGCATGAGGGAACGGCGTATGTCGGGGTGATGGGTGATCGTGACTCGCGGTGCGGCCTTGTCCGTCATCCGGGTCAGGTCGGCGCCCTGGACCCGCTCCTTGGCGTAGTCCAAGGCGTTGAGATATCCGGTCGACAGCGTGGCAATAGCCTTGGTGCCCACCATCATTCGGGCGAACTCGATGATGCGGAACATCTGCGCGATGCCGTCGTGGACGTCACCGACCAGGGTGCCCACCGCGGGCTCCCTGTCGCCGAAGGTGAGCTCGCAGGTGGTGGAGGCCTTGAGCCCCATCTTGTGCTCGAGGTTCGTGACATAGACGCCGTTGTGCTCGCCGAGGGCGCCGGTCTCGAGGTCGACGTGGTACTTGGGCACGACGAACAGCGACAAGCCCTTGGTGCCGGGGCCGGCGCCCTCGGGCCGCGCGAGGACCAGATGCACGACGTTCTCGTAGAAGTCAGCGTCGCCCGAGGTGATGAAGCGCTTGACCCCGGTGATGTGCCAGGTGCCGTCGGCCTGCTGAGCGGCTTTGGTGCGGCCGGCGCCCACGTCCGAGCCCGCGTCGGGCTCGGTCAGCACCATGGTGCCGCCCCACTTGTTGTCGACCATGTGACGCGCCATCTTCTTCTGGTCCTCGGTGCCAAGGCCGTAGAGCACCTTTGAGAACGCGAAGCCGGCGGAGTACATGTGCACGGCCGGGTTCGAGCCCAGGACCAGCTCCGCCACAGCCCAACGTAGGGATGGCGGCACCACGGTGCCGCCGAGCTCGCGGGGGACGTCGAGTCGCCACCACTCCGCGTCCACGTAGGCCTTGTAGGACTTGACGAACGACGCCGGCAGCTTCACCGCGTTCGTTGCCGGGTCGAACACCGGCGGATTGCGATCGGAGTCGAGCAGGCTCTCGGCGAGCTCGTTCTCAGCCAGACGGCCGACCTCGTGCAGAATCTCGCGCGCAGTGTCCTGGTCGACGTCGGCATAGGGGCCGGTGCCCAGGATCTCCTGCCGGTTGAACACCTCAAAGAGGTTGAACTCAAGATCGCGCAAGTTGCTCTTGTAGTGGCCCATCAGGGTCCTCCGTGCTCTGATCGAGGCCGCAATCGGCCGCTCGTACTCACCGTTACCGGTCAGTAACATCATCCCATGATGCTACTGACCGGTAACGAAGCGCAAGGGTCTCGTCGAATCGCCACATTCGTGTCGGAACATCCATCTCGCCCAGAACCTCCCGCCGCGGATGTCGCCGGCACAGCGGTTGAGCACGTGACCAAGAGCACGGCGACCGGTGTGCGGAGCACTCGTCGACTGCTCCTGGCATACCTGTCGGCGCAGATCGACGGGCTGGCAGAACGACATTCGCGCGCTCATGCGGAACTGGTCACAGCGATGGACGGCCCGCGGTATGCCGCGCTGCTGGCGGCGCTCGAAGCGTTCGTGATCAACCCACCGTGGGCCACCCGAGTCACCAAGGTTGCGGCGCGGCTGACGATGACGGCGTTGGTGGGGCGGGCCTGTGCGCGTGTCGACCGTGCGGCCCTTGCGGCCAGGAACGTCGATGACGCGCCCGGCGCCGACGGTATCGAGCTCCATGAAGTGCACAAGGCGGCGAAGCGAGCCTGTTATGCCGCCGAGATGGCAGCCTCGTCGGCCGGGCCTGCGGCCCACGTGTTGGCCGCACGAATGGAGGAACTTCAGGCAGTGCTCGGCCGTCACCAGGACAGCCTCATGGTCCGGGGGCATACGACCAGGCATTGGCGGCGGCATCCACCAACGACGTGAGGGACTGGACCCGGCGGTGAAGGATCCAGCTCGGATCCGTGCGGCGTGAGCTTTACCCTTTAGCGGGCCGGTCAGGTGGCTGCCCGACATCCTGCGCAGGAATGGTCAGTTTGCCGGTGAACCGGCCCGTGACCGATGGCCTATCACAAGATCTGCATTCGCACGACCCCTGAACATCTGTGGGAGGCGATCACGGACAGCGAGATCAGGAGCAAGTACCAGTTCGGCAACCGGTTCAGCTCGGACTGGACGCTTCGAGATGACTCACGAGGGCGCACCCGGACCCCTGGGCGAAGGGGTGAACCTTGAGGTGGACCCGCCTCGCAAGCTGGTCCAGAGCATGGTCGCGCTGTGGGGCGAGGACGTGAAGAGTGAGGGCACCTCGAGGGTCACCTGGGAGATCGAGCCGATCGGAGACTCCTGCCGGCTGACCGTGACCCACGACCAGCTGCGCG
>PKWT01000135.1 GCA_003132125.1 Micrococcales bacterium
GTTGGGGCACAAGGGATTTCGGTCCAAGCAGCTGTCCACGCACTACTTCGAACATCTGGTTGAGTCGCCCGCCGAGATGACAGACCTGCCCAAGGCCATTCGCGACGAGCTGGTGACTGCGCTTCTGCCCCAGCTACTGACACCGGTGCGGACCCTCGAGGCCGACAAGGGCAAGACGATCAAGTCGGTGTGGCGGCTGCACGATGGTGCGCTGGTCGAGAGCGTGCTGATGCGCTATCCCAAACGGGTCACCATCTGCATCTCCAGTCAGGCCGGGTGCGGCATGAACTGCCCGTTCTGCGCAACCGGGCAGGAGGGCTTGACGCGCAACATGTCGACGGCCGAGATCGTCGAGCAGGTCGTGCAAGCCGCCAGATCGTTGCGGCGCGGCGACCTGACCGGCGGGTCCGAGGTGTCGCCGTTGCGGGTNNTGTCCACCGTGGGGTTGGTCCCTGCGATCGACAAGCTTGCCGCGGAGGGCATCCCGGTCACCTTGGCGCTCTCGTTGCACGCGCCGGACGACAAGCTTCGCAACGAGCTCGTCCCGATCAACACCCGATGGAGCGTCGACGAGGCCATCGACGCGGCATACCGATATTTCACGGTGACCGGTCGGCGGGTCAGCATCGAGTACGCCCTGATCCGCAACATGAATGACCAGGGTTGGCGTGCTGACCTGCTCGGCGACAAGCTCAACGCCCGCGGCCGGGGCTGGGTGCACGTCAACCCGATCCCCCTCAACCCCACTCCGGGTTCGAAGTGGACGGCCTCGGAGCCGGGTGTCGAGCGCGAGTTCGTCCGCCGGTTGCGGGCGCGTGGGGTGCCGACCACCGTGCGTGACACCCGTGGCTCGGACATCGACGGTGCGTGCGGTCAGCTGGCGGCCTCGACCGCCTGAGCGTGACGTTTGGGGGACGGCATACCGGCACTTTGCGTCCCTGATACACCGTTCGTCGCACGAAGTCGCCGGTTCATCGCACCGTCTGGTTTGCCAGTGGCTTGACGATGCGCTGGGAGTGAGGATGTCGGTATGACCGACGGAACGTACGCGCGCGCCCATCGTCGCAGCATCGAGGACCCTGAAGGGTTCTGGGGAGAGGCTGCCCGAGGCATCGACTGGATCACCCCACCCCGCAAGGTGCTGGACGACTCCCGGCCGCCGTTCTACCGATGGTTCCAGGGCGGTCAGCTCAACACCTGCTACAACGCCGTCGACCGGCACGTGATCGCAGGTCGGGGCGACCAACCCGCGATTCACTACGACAGCCCGGTTACCGGGACCTCCCGCACGCTGACCTACATCGAGCTGCTGGACCAGGTGTCCCGTTTCGGGGGCGCGTTGCGGGCGCTCGGCGTGGACAAGGGCGATCGCGTGGTCATCTACATGCCGATGGTGCCCGAGGCCATCGTGGCGATGCTCGCCTGCGCCAGGATCGGGGCGGTGCACTCGGTGGTGTTCGGCGGGTTCGCGGCGGGCGAGCTGGCGGCCCGGATCGAGGATGCCGCGCCGAAGGTTGTGGTCATCGCCTCCTGTGGGATCGAGCCCAAGCGGGTCGTGGAGTACAAACCCCTGCTGGACGCGGCGATCGAGCGATCCGAGCACAAACCTGACTACTGCGTGGTTCTGCAGCGCAAACAGGCCGTGGCGACGATGGGGGAGCGCGACCTCGACTGGGACGCCCTGATGGATCCGGACCAGATGACGGTGTCCGAGTGTGTGACTCTGGAGGCGACGGACCCGCTCTACATTCTCTACACCTCGGGGACGACGGGCCGGCCCAAGGGCATCGTGCGTGACAACGGTGGCCACGCCGTCGCGCTGCACTGGTCGATGAAGAACGTGTACGGCCTCAACCCTGGCGAGGTGTTCTGGGCGGCCAGTGATGTCGGCTGGGTGGTCGGCCACTCCTACATCGTCTACGCGCCGCTTCTGGCCGGGTGCACGACGTTGCTCTACGAGGGCAAGCCGGTGGGCACTCCCGACGCGGGGGCCCTGTGGCGGGTGGCGGCGCAGTATGGCGTGGCGGCGCTCTTCACGGCCCCGACGGCGATCCGTGCGGTCAAGAAGGAAGACCCCGATGGCGCGCTCATCGTGGGCCACGATCTCTCCAAGCTGCGCACGCTGTTCCTGGCGGGGGAGCGCCTCGACCCGGACACGTACCACTGGGCAGGTGAGCGACTCGGCATACCGGTGATCGACCACTGGTGGCAGACCGAGACCGGCTGGGCGATCGCGGCTAACTGCATCGGTCTGGAACTTCTTGCGATCAAGCCGGGGTCACCGACCGTGCCCGTCCCGGGCTACGACGTCCGGGTCCTCGACGAGCGGGGAGAGCAGGTGGCACCAGGCGTCGAAGGGGCTATCTGCATCAAGCTCCCCTTGCCACCCGGCACGCTGCCGACGCTGTGGCAGGACGACGAGCGCTACGTCTCGGGCTACCTCGCCGCTTTTGATGGCTACTACCTGACCGGGGACGGGGGCTACTTCGACGAGGACGGCTATCTCTACGTCATGGGTCGCACCGACGACGTGCTGAATGTTGCTGGACATCGTCTGTCGACGGGGTCGCTCGAGGCGGCACTGGCCGGCCACCCGTCGGTGGCAGAGTGCGCCGTGATCGGAGTGGCCGACGAGCTCAAGGGTCAGGTGCCGAGGGCGCTCGTGGTCCTGAAGGCCGGTGTCGACGTCTCGGGCGATGGTGCCGTGGAGGCGCTTCAGGCCGAGCTGGTCAAGCGGGTCCGCGATGAGGTCGGGGCGCTCGCGTCGTTGCATCTGGTCGACGTCGTCGTGGCGCTGCCCAAGACCCGCTCGGGCAAGATGCTGCGCAAGACCATGCGCCAGATCGCCGATGGCGGCACTCCTGCGGTTCCCAGCACCATCGAGGATGCCTCCGTGCTTGAGGCTCTGAGGCCTGTCCTGACGAGGGGCTTGGCCTAAATGGCTGGTTCGAGCTAGTCGCTGGTCCGAGTCCGAGCTGGTACCTGATCCGGGCTAGTGGCTGGTGAGGGCTGAGAGCGCTCCGCCCAGCAGTGCCGGACGTCCGGTCAGCCGCTCTTCATGGTCGGCGAGGTTGGCGAGCTGCAGTCCGGCGTTCACGCCCAGCCAGCGCAGTGGCTCGGGTTCCCATCGCCGAGAACGGTGATGGACCCACGGAAGGCGGGTCAGAGCCGTATCGCGGGCGGTCACCAGGTCCGCCAGCGTACGTCCGGCCAGGTTGCTCAGGGCAACCCCGTCGCCGACGTAACCACCGGCGTGGCCCATCCCGGTCGATGGGTCGTATCCGACGCTGGGGTGCCAGTCGCGGGAGATCCCCAGCGGTCCGCCCCAGGCGTGCGTGAACTCGACGCCCTCGGTCGCCGGGAGCAGGTTGGTCAGGCTGCGCCGCAGGTTCGCGAATACCGTTGCGACTGAATCGAACTCAGGCTTGATGCTGGAGCCAAAATGGTATGGCGCACCGCGACCGCCAAAGACGAGCCGGTCGTCCATCGACCGCTGGCCATAGACGATCACGTGCCGCATCTCGCTGAACGTCTCGGCGTCGGCGAGACCGATCTCGTCCCAGAGCGACTGCGGCAGGGGTGCCGTGGCCACCATGAGCGAGTAGACGGGCGCTACGGTCCGGCGGTGACGCGGCAGCCTGGCGGTCCATGCTTCTGTGGCCCGGATGACGTGGCGGGCCTTGACGACGATCCCGTCCTCGGTCAGCACCCAACGGGCGCCCAGTCTGGTGACCTGAGTGTGCTCGTGGATCCGAGCTCCCCGTTTCTCGACCGCGTGGGCAAGTCCCACCGCCAGTCGGAAGGGGTCGATGCGGGCGCAGTTCGGGTTGAAGGTCGCGCCCGAAAGTCCTTGGACAGCAAGCCGATCGGTCGCTTCGTCGGCCTCGAGCCACGTCGTTCCGGTGCCCCAGTAGTCGGAGTCCTTTGCCTCGGCCCGACCCCGCGCCGCCTGCGCCCGGTTTCGGGCGACGACGAGCGTGCCGCCCTTGTGGAACCCGCAGTCGACGCCTTCAGCCTGAGCGACCCGACCGACCTCGTCGACGCTGTCCCGCAGCGCTGCGTACTGATCCTTCGCCGCGGACTCACTGTGGTCACGAGCCAGTGTCCTGGGCCCCACGGGGTACAGGGCCGAGACCCACCCCCCGTTGCGTCCGCTCGCGCCGAAGCCGACGTGCTCCGCCTCCAGGACCAGCACTGTCAGCGACGGGTCAGCCTGCAGCAGGTAGTACGCCGTCCAGAGGCCGGTATAGCCGGCACCCACGATGGCAACGTCGACGCTCTCGTCCTGGGCCAGCGCCGGCCGGGTTGCGCCGGCCCGCTGATCGGCCCACCAGAGGGGGCCGGTGGTCCCATGGCTCACAGGTGGTTCTCGGCCTCGGTCAGCACGGAGCGCAGTCGTTGCTCGATGTCGTCGAACTCGGGCTGGCCGATGATCAGCGGCGGTGCGAGCTGGATCACCGGGTCGCCGCGATCGTCGGCTCGGCAGTAGAGGCCGGCGTCGAACAACGCCTTGGACAGGAACCCGCGCAGCAGCCGTTCGCTCTCGTCGTCGTCGAACGTCTCGCGGGTCGTCTTGTCCTTGACCAGCTCGATCCCGTAGAAGTAGCCCTCGCCGCGGACATCGCCGACCAGTGGCAGGTCGAGCAGCTTGTTCAGGGTGGCCCTGAACCCCGGGGCGTTGTCCTTGACGTGCTGGTTGAGGCCCTCACGCTCGAAGATGTCCAGGTTGGCCATCGCCACCGCGGCAGAGACCGGGTGGCCACCGAAGGTGTAGCCGTGCGGGAACATCGTGTGGCCATGCTTGAACGGCTCGAAGAGGCGGTCGCTGGCGATCATCGCGCCGATGGGGGAGTAGCCGGACGTCATGCCCTTTGCGACCGTGATGATGTCCGGCTGGTAGCCGAAGTCGGTGCTGGCAAACATGCTGCCGATGCGGCCGAAGGAGCAGATGACCTCGTCGGAGACCAGCAGCACGTCGTACTCGTCGCAGATCTCGCGGACCCGGGCGAAGTACCCGGGCGGCGGTGGGAAGCAGCCACCGGAGTTCTGCACAGGCTCCAGGAATACGGCCGCCACGGTGTCCGGGCCCTCGAACTCGATCGCCTCGGCGATCCGGTCGGCGGCGTAGCGGCCGAACGCCTCGGGGTCCTCGCGAAGGTGCTCTGGCGCGCGATACAGGTTGGTGTTGGGAACCTTGACAGCGCCTGGGACCAGCGGCTCGAAGGGCTCCTTGGCGAACGGGATGCTGGTGATGGACAGTGCGCCGTGAGGGGTGCCGTGGTAGGCGATGTTGCGGCTGATCACCTTGTACTTGCCGGGTTTGCCGGTGAGCTTGAAGTACTGCTTGGCCAGCTTCCAGGCCGACTCGACCGCCTCGCCACCACCCGTGGTGAAGAAGACCCGGTTGAGGTCACCGGGAGCATCGGCCGCCAGACGTTCCGCGAGCTCGATGGCGCGAGGGTGCGCATAGGACCAGAGGGGGAAGAAGGCCAGCTCGCGGGCCTGTTTGGCGGCCGCCTCGGCCAGCTCCTCGCGGCCGTGCCCGACCTGGACGACGAAGAGCCCAGCCAGGGCATCGAGGTACTTGCGACCCTTGTCGTCCCAGATGTAGGCGCCCTCGCCCTTCACGATGATTGGCACCGAGGCGCCGGCGCCGCCGGAGTCTTTCGGCTCGTACGTGGACTGCCGCGTGAAGTGCATCCACAGGTGGTCGCGGGCGGCTTCGGCGTATGCCGTGCCTGCGGGTGTGGTGCCGGACGGTCGGTTGGCGGTGTTGCTGGTTTCAGTGGTGCTCATCGCGTACCCCAGTTGTAGTGCTGCTTGTTGAGTTTCAGATAGACGAACGTCTCGGTGGATACCACACCCGGCAGGGTGCGGATCCGTCGCGACAACAGGTTGAGCAGCTCGACGTCGTCCTCGCAGACGACTTCGATGATCAGGTCAAAACTGCCTGCCGTGGTGACGACGTAGTTCACCTCGGGCATCTCGGTCAGGCGATCGGAGACGAGATGCAGCTCGCCCTCGGCCCGGATGCCGACCATGGCCTGGCGGGTGAAGCCCATCTGCAGAGG
>PKWT01000389.1:0-385 GCA_003132125.1 Micrococcales bacterium
GTATAACCGAAAGGGAGGAGCGTGAGCAGATGAGGGTGGGCCTACACATTCCGGATTTCACGTGGCAAGGTGGCCCGGCAGATCTTCGCGTGCGTCTGGCCGACGTGGCCCGACTGGCCGAACAGGCGGGCTTTGATCGAATCAGCGTGATGGATCACGTGTGGCAGATCGGTCATCTGGGCCCGCCGGAGAACGAGATGCTGGAGGCCTACACGACGCTGGGCTACCTGGCGGGCAAGACCGAACGGGTCAAGCTGCTCACCGTGGTTACAGCGGTGGTCTACCGGGATCCTGGGTTGCTGGCCAAAGCGGTCACCACGTTGGATGTGCTCTCCGGTGGTCGCGCGATGCTGGGTATCGGTGCGGCATGGAACGAGGAGGAAGC
>PKWT01000389.1:403-6450 GCA_003132125.1 Micrococcales bacterium
AAGCACTACCGACTGGACCGAACGTTGAACTCGCCCCAGGCATTGAGCCGTCCACATCCGCCGATCCTGATCGGTGGGGCCGGGGAGAAGAAGACGCTGCGGCTGGTGGCCCGGTACGCGGACGCGTGCAACATCTTCGACTCACNNGGCGGAAGGGCGCGACTACGCCGACATCGAGAAAACGGTGCAAACCCGGTTCGACCTCGGTGAGCGGGGCGAGCGGGTGCAGGAGACGATCGAACACCTGCACCAGCTCGCGGAGCTAGGCGTGCAGGTCGCGCACGGCACAGTTGTCGGTGCCGGTTCCCTTCGTCCGCTGGANNCTGCCAGTCAGAACCCAGCGGTGTTTCACGTTGCTGCGATTCAGTGAGCCTCATCGACCGTCAGGAGACTCCGATGCGGCAGCAACATCCGCCCCAGTCACAGCCCCCGCTTGATGATGCTTCCCAGCACATTTCGCCCGTCTGGTCCGAGCGGACGCAGGTGCAGCCGCAGGACCCGGCATACTCTCCGGTGATCCCGCTGTTTCTGGCTCGCAGGCTGGCCGAGGTCTCCCCGCAGTTAGCCGACCGAGCGGCTACGAGCTCTCGGGTACGGGTCAGAACACACACCATCCCTCACATCGTCGTCCTAGAGGTTGCCAGCCGGCTCAGCGATGTCGTCGAGGATCTGGACCAGACGATCCAGCTGGCGTTGGCCGACGAGCCCCGGGGCGTGGTGTGCGATCTGTCAGCTCTGCTTGAGGGTGGCGCGCCGGGCGCGGTTGGGGAGCTGGCGACGGCAGGCAGGCACGTTCGGGACTGGCCCGGGATCCCGGTGGTCGTGTCCTGCCCGGACCCGCAGGTCCGCTCGGCGCTGGCTGCTCATCCCTTGGGTCGGCACCTGATCGTGACCGCATCGATGCTCCCCGCGCTGTCCGCTGTGTTGTCCACACCGACTCCGGCCATGCAGCTGCTGAGACTCGCGCCGCACCCGACGGCCCAGCGCGCCTCGCGGGACTTCGTCACTCGCACCCTGCTGGATTGGAAGTTGGGCCGGGTCATTCCCGCCGCGAGTCTGGTGGTCGGCGAGCTCGTGGCCAGCTCGTTGATCTCTGCCGGCACCGATATCGACCTGTCTGTCGCCTGGAACATGGGGGCTCTGCGTCTGACCGTTCGCGACCACGGTCCCGACCAGACGCCGCAGCGGCGCTCCCACCCTGCCCTGTACGGACGACCGCGCTCGATCGTCGCTGGCCTCTCCAGCGCGTTCGGGACTCTGCCCACCGCCGAGGGCGGCAAGGCTGTCTGGGCCGTCCTGAACGTTCCGCCGCAACGCGGATCGACCAGCCGAAGGTCTTCTGGGCCAGGCACTTCCACCACAACTTCGATGTTGCCCATGTTGGCTGACGCCCCCAGCCTGGCCGGATAGCCACTTCGCGCCCACNNCGGCCCTACAGGTTCAGAAGGTCGTCGCGCGTGTGCAACTGACCGTCGGTCCCGGTCCAAGTCAGCGTCGCGCGCCGGCTACTGAGGCTCGCATCCAGGGACGTGGTGTGCGCACCGTGGGTCCAGGTCAGGCTGATCCGGTCGTCTTGGCCTCCCACTGCGCATGACCCGGCGAACGCCGGGTGGGTATTGCGGTGGCGGATGAGCCCGAGGAGCGCGACCACCACGGGACGGGTCAGGTCCCGGTCGATCTCGGCACGTGTGTAGTGGTGGCGGTTGATGTCCCGGCCGACCCCGGACCGGGCGAGCAGGTCCATGTCGTTTCCCCCTGCGAGCAGGCCGACGTAGTAGACCTGCGGGATCCCGGGGGTGAAGAACTGAATGGCGCGGGCGAGCAGGAAGGATGCGTCATCGCGGCCGAGGGCGTCGTAATAAGTGCAGTTGACCTGGTAGGCATCGACGTTCGACGCGGACCACCCCGTCGCCTGCCGCGACTGCCCTCCGGATTGCACATGAATGCCCTCGACCAGCGCGTGCACCTGCTCGGGCGTGAGCAGGCCCGGGCGGCCTTCGCCCATCTGGTCGGGGCCAACGTCGACGACCCCGATCCCGTCGTGGGTGTCCAGAACGTTCACCGCGTTGGCCGGACGCATTCCGAGCCAGCGGCGCAGCGGGACGGCATCACCGGTGTACAGCGCGTGCAGCAGCAGCGGCGGCAGCGCGAAGTCGTACACCCGATCCACTGCGGCCGCGATGGCGATCTGCCGCTCGAAGTGGGCGTGGATCTCCACGAGCACCTGCACGCCGAGCTCGCGGGCCCTGGCTGTGAGCTCGTCGATGAACGCCAACGTGTCCGCCGTCATGAAGGACGATGTGCCGGCCGTCTTGATCGCATAACCCACCGCGTCCAGGCGCACAATCGAAACGCCAGCCTCCGCGAGCGTGGTCAGCACCCGATCCAGGTAGGCCCTGCCCGCCGGGTTCGTCAGGTTCAGGTCGACCTGCTGGCTCGTGAAGGTCGTCCACACCAACCGCCGCCGCTCCCCCAACGTCAGGGGCGTGAACGGTAGACCGGGACGCGGGCGAAAGATCCCCACCAGGTCGGCCTCGTCTGCTCCGCCGGGGTACACGTCGCTCATCGTCAGGAACATCCGCGCGTGCGGTGAGGCGTCCCCGTGAGCCAGCACGTCCCGGAACTCCGCGGAGTCTGCCGAGACGTGGTTGACGATGAGGTCCACCATCAGCACGTACTCCTGCGCCAGAGCGCGCACGTCGTCCCACGAGCCAAGCCGGGGGTCCACCTCGGTGTGGTCCACGGGGTCGAAGCCAGCATCCGCTCCGTCGAACGGCGTGAAGAACGGCAGGATATGCACCCCGGCGAAAAGGCCCGCCAGTGGACCGTCCAAGACCTCGCGCAGGGCAGCAAGGCTGCCCCCGAACCGGTCCGCGTAAGCGATCAGCTGGACGCCATTGTGCATTTCCCTTGAGCCCACGACTCCCATAGCCCGACATCCTGCCAGTCATATACCGGGCGACAGGCTCGCGCGCTCGAATCATCGGTGCCACGATGATGGCGGCGGCCGCAACAACCGCAATGGAGGCCCACCATACGCAGCCAGGCACGTCGTACGGTCATCACGTTGGCATGGTCCATGCTCGCGGCCCTTGGCGGGTTCGTCGTCGCGGTCATCGTCATCCTGAACCTGCACATCCTCGTGGGCCTCGAGGATGGCTACGCCGCCAGCCCAGCTGACGTCTTCGCGTGGTCGGTCCTCCTTGGGGTGGTCGACATCGCGCTGCTGGTCGCCGGCCCGGTGCTCGGGATCGTCGCCGCGTCGAGGTTGCGCCGTCGGGACAGCCGAGGCACCGACCAGACACGCTGAGAGGCGTATTACTCACGCACCAAAGGCGCGCCGCTCGGGCGCGGGGCGGAGGTCTGATCGTCGATCCAGTCGATGATGGTCGCCGAGATGACCTTGGCGCTGTAGATGCTTTGGTGTGTGGCACCGGGGACGATCGTCAGGTGCACCGGATGACCGGCAGCGGTCAGCGCCGCAGCAAACGATCGACTCGACCCGGTTGGGACGTCGGAGTCGTCGGAGCCGTGCGCGAGAAGGACGGACAGCGGATCGGGCCCGGTGCGGCCCTTCACCCATGTCATCGCGTTGGCCTCGCGCCAGAGGTCGGGCTCCTGTGACTCGGCGGCGCCAAGCATGGGGTAGGCCAGAGACTGCCACTGGTCGATGTCGTACGTGCCGGCGAGCCCGATGAACCCGTCAGGAGTGGCCGGCGGGTAGGGGCAGTCGTGGCGGAACCGTTGGGGTTCAAGGGCAACGAGCGCGCCCAGCTCGGCCCTCGCCGAGTGGCCCAGCAGGAAGATCCGATCAGGGATGACGCCGCGCCGCCGGGCCTGGTCCACGGCGAAGTCGACCGCGCAGACGATGTCGGACACCGGAACTGGGAACCGCGCCCCGGCATCCGCCGCGCGATAGGTCGCGTTGACGACGAGCATGCCGTGCGCGGCCAGCGAGTCGGCCAGCGGGCCGAGTCCGGTGCGATCCGCCGTGTGCCATGACCCACCAGGGACGAGGACAACGACCGGTGCGTGAGGGGACGGCGTGGCGGGGAGGAAAGTGTCGGCCGCGACCCCGGGGAGGTAGTCCCGCGTCGAGTCAAGGCGCTGCATTGGCGGCGGAGCGGACTGGCCGCGGGCCACGAGCCAGAGCGTGGCCACCAGCACGGCGACGACTGCGAGCGCAGCCCAGCGGAGCCGCCGCCCCTCTCTCGCGTTCGCCATCAACGTCACCCACACCTGGCGGGCGTCAGACCGGGTCAACCGTGCGGGTGACCACCCAGCGGTGCGGAGAAATCAGTCGCGTACGTGCGAACCCATGGTTCTCGAAGGCGGCCATCGGACCGGTGTGCAGGAACGACCCCGAAAGCGTGCGATCGTCGGTCTCCTCCGGGTAGCCCTCGACCGTGCCGCCGCCGTGGCCCGCGATCTCGGCCAGCGCCCCGCCGAGCGCCACGTCGGCGACGCCGCGGCGGCGCAGGCCCTTGCCGGTGAAGAAGCACGTGATGCGCCAGTCAGGGAGGGCAGTGAGGCCCTTCTCGTAGCGGCGCCGGCTCTTGATCTCCGGCAGCTCCACCGGGGATCCGAATTGGCACCACCCCAGGCACTGGTCGCCGTCGAAGACGAGCGCGGCGTGGGTGCGGCCCTCGCGTACGCGCTGTTCCTTCTCAGCTCGGTTCTGCGCAGGGGTGCGCCCCTTGCCCAGCTTGACGTGGAAGCCCATGCACCAGCAGCCGCCCCACACGCCGTTGTTCGCCTCGACCAACCGGGCAAACGCTGGCCACGTATGCACGTCCAGAGGCCGGACGGAGAGGGCACCGGTCGTCTCGCCAGTCGCTCTCGGGTCGTTCACGGACACACCGTCAGTATGCCCGCCCGCAGACTGCTACCTGCCGCAATCCGGGACCGTCAACCGAGGCCGGACCGGTCCGGCCGCAAACTCACGCATTGATCCGAGCGAAGGGAGGATCCGCCCATTCCTCCGGCGGTCGAACCGTGAAGCACAGCGTTCCTGGGAAGCCGGAGCCGTCGGCACATCCTCACCACATCGAATCGGTCATCGCCCACAGCGGCCGCATTCGGCAGTACTCCCCACATCTCGAAACCGCATGCCTCGTAGAGCGCCCGCGCACCATAGTTGTTGCCGCGCACCCCAAGCGTCAGCAGCTCCGCCCCGAAGTCGTCCGCGCCATCGACCAGCGCGTCGACCACCAAACGGCCCAGTCCCAGGCCCCGCGCATCCGGATGAACCATGATCTTGGTCAGCTCCACGACGTGTCCGAGCGCGCCCTCCGGTTCAGCTCGCCAGCCGCCCAGAGCCTGTATCTGGCCGCCGACCCGGCACAAGGCAAGGCCAGCACGGCCAGTCGTCGCAGCTGCGTGCCATCCACCCAGCCATTGACCGATGTCGGCGCGCGTCGGTGGCTGAAGCCAGCCAACGGCCCCCCCGATCTCTACGACAGCGCCCACTACGCGATGGACTTCGAGGATGGTCTGATCATCGACTCGATCGAGCCAGTGCATCTGGGCAACCTGATTCGGCACCCACCAAGTATCCAGCAACAAGACCGGCGGCCCTCCCCCGGATGGCACGCAGCGAAAGTCACTCCCTGATCCGGGAGTGTGATCAGGCTTCGGTATGCCGGCCGGAGCGACGGCGGTGAAACGGCGCATCCAGGATGAGGAACAGGACCAGAGCGACAGCAGCGCCACTGAGGATGTACCACGGCCAGGGACCGAGCACGGACAGAAGCGAGCCATGCGTCGGGATCGCCGCGAGGTACATGTAGTTGGAGTCGGTGAGCCAGTTGAAACCGCCGACGAACGCGGTGTATGCCGCCGTGATCGTGAACACGCGCCTCACTGCGCCAGGACGCGGCTCCAGCCGGAGGCCGATCACGAGGAACAGGGCCGCGATCACGATCCCGAGGTGGCCGACGACGAACATGAAGAACTCGCGCTGGGGAAAGCCGGCGGACAGATCCGGTGTGACTACTGCCTGGAGCGTGCCGGCGAGTCCCCAGAAGTAGGTGAGCTCCACGGCCAGC
>PKWT01000342.1 GCA_003132125.1 Micrococcales bacterium
GCCGCCGAGCTCGAGGCGCCCATCCGGATCACCAGCGGGCCGGCGATCCAGCACGCCGGCGACCTGGCCTCGATCCTTTCCTCGCTGGCTGAGGGAGAGGTGCTCTTCCTGGACGAGATCCACCGGATGGCCCGCCCTGCCGCGGAGATGCTCTACCTGGCGATGGAGGACTTCCGTGTCGATGTGATCGTCGGCAAGGGCCCGGGCGCCACAGCGATTCCACTTGAGCTGCCTGTGTTCACGGTGGTCGGCGCCACCACACGCTCCGGTCTGTTGCCGGCCCCGCTGAGAGATCGGTTCGGCTTCACCGGGCACCTCGACTTCTATGCCGTCGAGGATCTGGTCCAGATCCTCAGACGTTCGTCAGGCCTGCTCAAGATCGAGGCGACCGAGTCAGCGATCACCGAGATAGCCCGGCGATCGCGGGGGACACCGCGCATCGCCAACAGGCTGCTGCGACGGGTCCGCGACTGGGCACAGGTGCACGGTCAGGGCATGGCCGACCTGGATGCAGCACATGCGGCCCTCGCCCTGTTCGACGTCGATGACCGCGGTCTCGACCGTCTCGATCGTGCCGTGCTGGAGGCCCTGTGTCGCCGGTTCGCTGGTGGACCGGTTGGCTTGAGCACTCTTGCCGTCGCGGTCGGCGAAGAGTCCGACACCGTCGAGACGGTCGCTGAGCCGTTCCTCGTGCGTGAGGGCTTCATCATCCGCACCCCGCGCGGGCGGGCGGCAGCCCCGTTGGCCTGGAGGCATCTGGGTCTGACCCCACCCGCGGCGTCAGCACGAATCCCGGTGCCCGAAGCCTTGCCGCTCGGCNNCGGGAGGCTCACCTAGACTCTCTGCGATGCTCCGTCTTGCGTCGGGGCTCTTGCGCGTCCAGCTCACTTCGCGGATGCGCCTGCCAACTCTTCATGAAGGACTGACTCATGTCTTCGTTTGTCGCGGCCACAACATCGGGCGGCGGGACCAGCACGCTGCTGATCTTCGCGTTGCCGGTGCTGCTGATCGGGTACATGTTCATCACTCAGCGGCGTCGGCAGAAGGCTGTTCTGAGCATGCAGGCCAGCCTCGCCGTGGGCGACGAGGTCACGACCACGTCAGGCTTCCTTGGCAGGATCACCGCGCTCGACGACGGGATCGCCACGGTTGAGGTCAGCCCTGGAGTGAACGTGCGCCTTGATCGCCGAGCGATCGCAGGCCCTGCGCCCACCNNCGTGGCATTCAATCCGCGCAATCGTGGGCCCTTGCGCACGCTGGCAGCGCTCTTCGTGATCGTCTTCGGCCTTTATGGTTTCCTGGGCGCCGTCAGCACCTGGGGCGACGCGCAGCGAACCCCCAAGCTCGGTCTTGACCTCGAGGGTGGNNGTGGACATCATCCGCCAGAGGGTCGACGGATCTGGTATCGCCGAGGCCGAGGTGACCACCCAAGGCGGCAGCAACATCGTTGTGTCACTGCCGGGCAGCCCGGACAAGGCCACCATCGCCAGCCTGCAGAAGTCGTCACAGCTGCGCTTCCGCGCTGTGCTCATCGAGGGCTCCGCAGCACCGATTCCGGCGCCCACGTCAACCAGTACGCCGACCGGCACGCCCACCTCGACGGCCACAGCAACGGCTGCGGCCACGAGCACGGCGACGGCCAAGGCCACCGGCACGGCGACCCCGACTGCCAAGTCTGGCTACCCGCCGGCACTTGCCGCGGCCACGACACCTGCACCGACCGGGACGGCCACGCCCGCAGCAACCGCCACACCCGCAGGGACGGCCACACCCGCAGCTACCGCAACGGCGCCGGCTGGCGCACCCAAGAACGCCAGTGACCCGGCCTGGATCACCCCTGAGGTCCAAGCGGCATACACGGCGCTGAACTGCGCCAACCCCCAGGACATCCAGGCGATTGTCGACGACCCGGCCAAACCGATGGTGACCTGCTCGGTTGACGGGCGAGCCAAGTACATTCTCGGGCCGGCAGAGGTGCTGGGCTCCGAGGTCAGCAACGCGACGTCCGGCCAGCAGCAGACCCAGAGTGGCTCCACCGGTATCTGGGAGGTCCGGCTGGACTTCAACTCCGCGGGCACCAAGGCATTCGGTGACGTGACCTCGAGGCTCGTGGTGCTGCCGCCCCCGCGCAACCAGTTCGCCATCGTCCTGGACAACCTGGTCATCTCGGCCCCGGTTACCCAGGCAGCGCTGACCGCCGGCAACGCGAGCATCACCGGCAGCTTCACTGCGGCAAGCGCCAAGGTGCTGGCCGACCAGATCAAGTTCGGCGCCCTACCCATGTCCTTCGAGCTACAGACCCAGGACACCATCAGCCCAACGCTCGGTGGCGACCAGCTCAGGCGTGGTCTGCTCGCCGGCCTCATCGGCCTGATACTCGTCGTCGTGTACTCCCTGTTCCAGTACCGGATGCTCGGGCTGGTGACCGTCAGCTCGTTGGTCATCGCGGCGTCCATCACCTACGCGACGGTCACGTTGTTCGGCTGGTCCTACGGCTTCCGTCTGACGATGGCAGGTGTGACCGGGCTGATCGTCTCGATCGGTATCA
>PKWT01000328.1:0-15057 GCA_003132125.1 Micrococcales bacterium
GCGTTCCACGACAACCTCACCGGGCTGCCCAACCGGCTCCTCTTCGAGGAGAGGGTGAACCAGTCGCTGAGGGGAGTCGACCGGCACTCGGTGGGCGTGCTCTTCGTCAACCTCGATCTGTTCAAGCGGGTCAACGACAGTCTCGGCCACACGGCCGCCGACGGTCTGCTGCAGCAGGTCGCCGAGCGCCTCCTGACGACATTGCGATCGGCCGACTCGGCCGCGAGGGTGGGTGGGGACGAGTTCGCGATACTGCTGCCTGATGCCGCGGACGAACCGGCGGCCATGGACGCTGCGTGGCGCATCAACGACGCCATGCGGAGGCCCTTCATGGTGGAGCAGCAGGAACTCGTCGTGACCGCCAGCGTTGGTGTTGCGCTCTCTCCCGAGGACGGTTCAGATTATGCGTCGCTGTTGCGCTCGGCCAACCTGGCGATGTACGACGCCAAGGCCGCAGGTCGCGACACGGTACGACGTCCGCCCGTCGGGGTGCGCCGAGCGGGCGGGATGGCTTTCGAGAGCGAACTTCGACACGCGCTCGAACACGACGAGCTGTGGGTTGCCTACCAGCCGCAGATTGACCTGGCGAGCATGCGAATCGTCGGCACGGAGGCCCTGGTCAGGTGGGCGCATCCTGTTCGGGGTCGGCTGCGTCCTGACCAGTTCTTGCCACTGGCCGAGGAGCTGGGGCTGCTAGGCGCCATCGACGAGTGGGTTCTTGCGACGGCCTGCCGACAGACGGCCGTCTGGCGGGCGGCTGACGTGCAAGGGCTGCGGGTCGCGGTCAACGTCTCAGGAGGGCTGCTCCGTTCGGGCACCCTGGACGAGGTCGTGCTGACCACACTCCTGCGTACCGGGCTACCGACCACGGCGCTCGAGATCGAGGTGACCGAGGAAGTAGCCGCCACCGAGGGCGAGGCCGGTCTCGAGTCGCTGGTCCAGCTCCGCGAGCTCGGAGTCCGGGTGGCGATCGACGACTTCGGTACGGGCTACTCCTCCTTGTCCAGGCTCCGCATGCTGCCCGCCGACATCGTGAAGATCGACCAGTCCTTCATCCGCGAGATTGTCGACAGCCAGTCGGCGGTGCCCCTGGTGACCAGCACGATCAGCATGGCGCACGGGCTCGGCCTCCAGGTCGTCGCGGAAGGGATCGAGACGACGCACCAACTGGCGTTCCTGACCGAGAAGGGTTGCAATACGGGACAGGGCTACCTCTTCGGGCGGCCCGTGCATGCCGACGAGCTGCGCCCTGGCCGGCGGCAGTGGGCGCCTCCGCCCGCGACCCTCCCGGGCAGTTGAGCCCAGCACCGGTGGAGGCGCATCTTCGGAGGGCGTGCGTCTCGCAGGCCCGCGTCGGTGATGCCCCCCTTGGGATCCTGAGCCACAGGGGGACCTTCGACCTTGTGACCGGGCCCTCGGACCCGGCAGCATCAGAGATGCCAACGTCCCACCTGGGTTCGGGCAAAGCGCGGAGGTGGCGGTGAACGCTGTGGTCAGGCTCTCTCGCACGGACTTCGACGCTGTCGTCATGGACCTGGACGGGGTCGTCACCGACACCGCTTCCCTGCACGAGATGGCGTGGAAGCGCATGTTCGACGGGTTCCTGGCGACCTGTCCACCGCGGCAGGGAGAGGACCACCGGTCGTTCGAGAACGAGGACTACCGTCGTTTCGTCGACGGCAGGCCTCGCTTCGACGGCGCGGCCGGCTTCCTGACATCTCGGGGCATCGACCTGCTCCCGGAGAAGGTCCACGCCCTGGCAGCCCAGAAGGACGTCGACTTCCAGGACCTCCTGCGACGGGAGGGCGCCAAGCTCCTGCCTGGCGCAGTGCCCCTGCTCGCCGCGCTGCGCCGTGCGGGATTTCGGACGGCGATCGTCTCCGCGAGCCGCAACTGCACCGCGGTTCTGGGCCGGGCCGGCATCACCGAGATGTTCGACGCGCAAGTGGACGGTGTTGTCGCTGCTGAGCTCGGACTGCCGGGCAAGCCGGACCCGGCGGTTTACCTTGAGGCAGCGGGCAGGCTGAGGACTCCACCAGAACGGTCCGTGGTGGTCGAGGACGCGCTGGCCGGGGTTGAGGCGGGACGTCGCGGCGGCTTCGGCCTGGTCATCGGGGTGGACCGTGCCGGACATGGACCGGAACTGCTGGCTCACGGCGCAAACGTCATCGTCACCGATCTCGGAGGTGTCGACGTGGCGCAGTCGTCCGCGGCGGAACGGCCGCGGGCGTGAGCGACTGGGTCCTCGCCTACGAGGGTTTCGACCCGGCGCACGAAGGTCTGCGCGAGGCCCTGTGCACTCTCGGCAATGGCTACGTCGCCACTCGCGGAGCGGCACCAGAGTCGCGGGCGGACGGAGTCCACTACCCGGGCACCTACGTCGCCGGCTGCTGGAACCGGCTGACGGACAACGTCGACGGACAGACGGTGGACAACGAGAGCATGGTGAACCTGCCCAACTGGCTCCCGCTCACGATCGCCGTCGACCAAGGCGACTGGCTCGACCTCGCGCAGGTGGAGGTCCTCACCCAGAGGCAGGAGCTGGACCTGCGACGCGGCGTCCTCACGAGGCGGGTTCGCATCCGTGACGCGCAGGGACGGATCACGGGGCTGACCCAGCGACGTTTCGTGCACATGAAGCGGGCGCACCTGGCCGGGCTTGAGACGACGGTCGTCGCAGAGAACTGGTCGGGTCTGCTGCGCATCCGGAGCGGCATCGACGGGACTGTCAAGAACGCGGGCGTGCGCCGATACAACACGTTGGCCGGCGACCACCTCCTGCCGATCGACCAGGGCGGCGCCAGTCCCGACACCGTGGTGCTGACCGTCGAGACGAGCCAGTCCCGGATCAGGATCGCCACCGGAGCGCGGACCCGGGTCTGGCTTTCCGGCGAACGGTGCGACCCGCCCCGGCAGCTGCGGACCGAGCCGGGTCTGGTCGAGCAGGAGATGGCGGTGGCTGTCACGGCCGGTCAGGAGGTGACGGTGGAGAAGGTGGTGGCCATGCACACCGTGCGCGACTGGGCCGTCTCGGAGCCGGCCGAGACGGTCGTGGCGGCGCTCGAACGCGCAGACGACTTCGAGGCGCTGCTCGCCGAGCACACGCTGGCGTGGGCGCATCTGTGGGATCGGTTCTACACCGCGCTGGAGGATGGCCACCAGGCCGGTCCGCAGGCGTCGCTCACCATCCGGCTGTACCTCTTCCACCTGTTGCAGACGTTGTCCCTGCACACACTGGAGGCCGACGCCGGCGTGCCAGCGCGCGGGTTGCACGGCGAGGCCTACCGTGGGCACGTCTTCTGGGACGAGCTGTTCGTGCTCCCCATGTTGACGCTGAGGGCTCCCGGTCTCACCCGTGCCCTGATGAAGTACCGATACCGCCGGTTGCCCGCTGCCCGCGATGCTGCACTTGTCTGCGGTCTGACCGGCGCGCTATACCCCTGGCAGTCGGGCAGCGACGGCCGCGAGGTGAGCCAGCTGATCCACCTCAACCCCTTGTCCGGACGGTGGCTGCCCGACGTCAGCCAGCTTCAGCGGCATGCGGGCCTGGCGGTTGCCTTCACCGCGTGGCACTACTTTGAGGCGACCGGCGACATGGGCTTCCTCGAGGAAGAGGGTGCGGAGATGATCCTGGAAATCGCTCGCTACTGGGCCTCCCTCGCCACCCATGATCAGGATCTGGACCGTTTCGTCATCCGGGGGGTGATGGGACCCGACGAGTTCCACACTGGGTATCCCGGGGCAGAGACCGCAGGCGTGGACAACAACTCCTACACGAACATCATGGCGGTGTGGGTGCTGCGCCGGGCGCTCGACGTCCTCGAGGCACTGCCCGTGCGGCGACGGCTGGAGCTGACCGAGAGCCTCGGGGTGCATCCCAGCGAGGTGAAGCTCTGGCAGCAGATGATCCACAAGATGTTCGTGCCGTTCCACCTCGGCGTCATCAGCCAGTTCGAGGGGTTCGAGGACCTTGAGGAGCTCAACTGGGAGGACTACCGACAGCGGTACGGCAACATTCAGCGCCTCGACCGGATCCTCGAGGCGGAGGGGCGTTCGGTCAACGACTACAAGGCTTCGAAGCAGCCCGACGTCCTGATGTTGTTCTATCTGCTCTCCGCGGACGAGTTACGAGACCTCCTCAGCGAGCTCGGCTACACGCTGAAGCCGGACTTGATCCCCAGGACCATCGAGTACTACCTCGGCCGCACCTCGCACGGCTCCACGCTCAGCGCCTTGGTGCATGCCTGGGTGCTCGCCAGGGCACACCGGGACCGGTCGGTGGACTACTTCAAGCTGCTGCTGGAGAGTGACGTCGCCGACGTGCAAGGTGGTACGACCGCGGAGGGGATCCACCTGGCTGCGATGGCGGGAAGCGTCGACCTGTTGCAACGATGCTTCACCGGACTCGAGACGCGCGGCGGCGTGCTTCGGTTCAACCCACAGTGGCCCGAGCAGCTGGGCACCTTCAGCTGTCGGTTGAGGTTCCGCGGCAACGACATCATCGTCCGGATCAGCAGCACCCTGTTGCGTGTCAGCGCGGTGTCCGATGACGTCCCCGAGATCCAGGTCTCCTGCCACGATCAGCTGCTCACGCTGCGGCCGGGGGAGTCGGTGGAGTTCGAGCTGCCCTCCGGTTGACCTCGGCCTCTGGGTCTTTGCGACATTGCTCACACGGCGATCGAGGAAGCCTGTGGCGGCCAGCTGGTTGTACCTACCAGCAGTCCAACCAGAGGAGCCACCGTGACAGACCTTTTCTCGCCGTACCAGCTCGGCAGCCTCGAGCTCGCCAACCGCCTCGTGATGGCGCCGCTCACCCGCAACCGTGCCGGAGCGGGCGAGGCCCCGACCGAGCTCGCCGCCGAGTACTACGGCCAGCGGGCGGCGGCCGGGCTCATCATCAGCGAGGGCACGCAGCCCTCCGCGGTCGGTCAGGGATACCCGCACACCCCCGGTCTGCACACCGACGACCAGGTCGCCGGCTGGACGCTCGTCGCGGACGCGGTGCACGCGCGGGGCGGCCGGATCGTCGCGCAGCTCATGCACGCAGGTCGAATCAGCCACCAGGCGATCACAGGCCTTCGCCCGGTTGGGCCTTCGGCAATCACGCCCGCCGGCGAGGTCTACACCGAGCAGGGGATGAAGGCCTTCGAGTCGCCCCGTGCACTTGAAACGGCTGAGCTGCCAGGTGTCGTCGCGGAGTATGTCGATGCCGCCCGCCGTGCGGTCCGCGCCGGTCTTGACGGGGTCGAGCTGCACGCCGCCAACGGATACCTGTTGCAGCAGTTTCTCGCCGATGGCAGCAACACCCGCACCGACGGGTACGGCGGCTCCCCGCAGAACCGGGCTCGTTTCGTGGTCGAGGTTGCGACCGCTGTGGCCGAGGCCATCGGTGCCGACAAGGTCGGGATCCGGATCTCACCGGCGGGCACCTTCAACGACATCACCGAGACCGAGACCGAGCAGACGTATGCCGCACTGCTCGACGGGCTGAACCCGCTGGGGTTGCTCTACCTGCACATCCTCGAGGGCTCGGACACCGACTTCCACGAGCAGCTGCGCAAGCAGTGGGACGGCACGGTCATCTTCAACACCGGCTTCGCCGGGCCGTCGGACCTCGCCACCGCGCAGGAGTCCGTCGACACCGGTGCTACCGACCTGTTCTGCATCGGGCGGGGTTTCCTCGCCAACCCGGACCTCGTCGAGCGCCTGCGCATCGGTGCCGAGCTCAACGAGCCCGACATGCCGACCTTCTACAGCGGCGGGGCCAAGGGCTACACCGACTATCCGGTGATGTCCGCCTGAGACCTATCCGGTGGTGTCCGCCTGAGACGCGCACGAACTGCGAGTGCGGCAGCGGACGCCACCGGTACAGCCCACCACCAGCTGAGGTCGCCGGGCCGGGGTTGTGCAGGCAGTGGTTCGGCACCTGCGGCTCGGCGAATCCGAAGCAGGCAGTAGGGCGTAGTCGCCGCGGCGAGGGTCTCATCGTCCATGCGCCGAGGATCTATTCCGGCTAGGCGCGCGGCGAACCCGCTCGCCACGAGCACCTCGCGCAACAGCCGGATCCGCTCGGGGTGGTCACTGACGTCCTCAACGATGCCGACCCAGCGCTCACCCGGGGGCCACACCTCCACGCGCGGCTCGGCCATCACGTTGCGATACCAGTCCGAGCCGGTGCCGAACCCGGCCGTGCAATACAGCTCACCATCGACGATCGCGTAGTTGAGGGGCGTCCACCGCCGACTACCGGTACGCCGTCCGGTGTGACCAAGCACGAAGATGCGACCCGACCCGGCCGGCCACACGTTCATCCAGCGGCCCAGTCCCAGACGCCACATCGCCACCATGAACGGGTTGAAGCGTCGAAAGGCGACCCTCAGCCGTTCGGCAGTCGCATCGTCAGCAGTCNNGGGACGGCGCCGGTCAGGGTGCATACGAAACGTATCGCCTTGTGCCCGGCGTCGGCTGTGGGGCCGAACATCAGCGGGCAGCCCCCGTCGATCACGGTGATGCCTTGCTGCCGGCCGTATTCGGTGGCGGCCTCGGAGACGCTGCCGCCCCCGAAAGCACGATGCATCCACACCTGCTTGATGCCGAGCGCGGCGCACTCGCGCATGGTGATCTCGGCGGTCGCCGGCCGGGTCCCGATCACCACCGTGTCGATGCCTCCAGGGATCGACTTCAGGTCGTGGTAGCAGAGATCGCCTTCTACCTCGTCCGCGTTCGGGTTGACGGCGAACACCTCATAGCCTCGGTCCCGAAGTCGTTGGTACACAACGTTGCTCCCGTGGCCGGCAGGGGTCCTGGAGACTCCGGTCACTGCGACCCGCTTGTTGGAGAGGAACTGGGCGGCTGCGTCCTTGACGTTTTCCATGGCTCATTCCTGCCGCAGTGCCGGGGCAGCAAGTAGGGCCGAAGGTCCCGTTTCGCGCAACAACCCGGGCGTGGCGGTTGGCGAGGGGTGTACATTCCGTGCCAACCGGAATCCGCGCTCAGGAGGACCCATGCCAACGGTCACGTCTCCAGATCAAATGCGACGAAAGATGACGCCCAAGGCAATGGTGGGCTGGGGGGCCGTCGCCGTTGTCGGCGCGGTCTGCTGGACGGTGTTGGCCCTGGCCCGCGGTGAGAATGTGTCGGCACTGTGGATCCTGTTCGCCGCGCTCTCGTCGTACGCCATTGCCTACCGGTTCTACTCCCGCTTCATCGCCTACAAGGTGCTCGGTGTCGACAACACCCGTGCGACGCCGGCCGAACGCCTCCAGAACGGGATCGACTACGACGTGACCGACCGGCGGGTGCTGTTCGGGCACCACTTCGCGGCGATCGCCGGCGCCGGCCCGCTCGTCGGTCCCGTTCTGGCCGCGCAGATGGGTTACCTGCCGGGCACGATCTGGATCATCGTCGGCGTCATCTTCGCCGGTGCGGTCCAGGACATGGTGGTGCTGTTCTTCTCGATGCGTCGCAATGGCAAGAGCCTTGGCCAGATGGTGCGTGAGGAGATCGGCACCGTCGGCGGTATCGCCGCGCTGATCGCCGTGTTCTCGATCATGATCATCATCCTCGCGGTGCTCGCCCTCGTCGTGGTCAACGCCCTCGCGGCGTCGCCCTGGGGCGTCTTCTCGATCGGGCTCACCATCCCGATCGCGCTCTTCATGGGTTACTACCTGCGCTACCTGCGACCCGGTCGCGTCATGGAGGTCACCGCGATCGGTGTCGTTCTGCTGGTGCTGGCGATCGTCGGCGGCAACTACGTCCAGCAGATGGGCCTGGCCGACGCGCTGACCCTTTCCCCGAACAAGCTGGTTCTGGCTCTGGTCGTTTACGGTTTCGTGGCTTCAATCCTTCCCGTGTGGATGCTGCTGGCCCCGCGTGACTACCTGTCCACGTTCATGAAGGTCGGCGTCATCGTGCTCTTGGCGGTCGGCCTGGTCATCGCCAGGCCCGTGCTCGAGAGCCAGGCAGTCACGAGCTTCGCACTCAAAGGCAACGGCCCCGTGTTCGCCGGAAAGCTGTTCCCGTTCGTGTTCATCACGATCGCCTGCGGCGCGTTGTCCGGGTTCCATGCGTTGATCGCCTCGGGCACGACCCCGAAGATGATCAGCAAGGAGAGCCATGTCCGGATGATCGGGTACGGCGGCATGCTGACGGAGTCGTTCGTCGCGATCAGCGCCCTGATCGCTGCCTCCGTCATCAACCAGGGGATCTACTTCGCCATCAACAGCCCAGCCGGCTCCACGGGCGGTACGCCGGCTGCGGCCGCGCAGTTCATCGGCACCCTCGGCATGACCATCACCCCGGCCGACCTCGCCGCCGCGGCACAGTCCATCCACGAGACCACCCTGATCTCCCGCACTGGTGGCGCGCCCACCCTCGCCTTCGGGATCTCGCTGGTCTTCACCAAGGCGTTCGGCGGAGGCCTCGCTGCGTTCTGGTACCACTTCGCGATCATGTTCGAGGCGCTGTTCATCCTCACCGCCGTCGACGCCGGAACCCGCGTCGGCCGCTTCATGCTGCAGGACACGATCGGCAACGTCTGGCACAAGTACGCCGACATCTCCTGGAAGCCGGCTTCCTGGTCGGCCAGCGCAGTGGTCGTCGCGCTGTGGGGCTACATGCTGTACGTCGGGGTGAATGACCCGATCGGCGGCATCTACCAGCTGTTCCCGCTCTTCGGCATCTCCAACCAGCTGCTCGCGGCAATCGCGCTTACCTTGTGCGTGTCACTGCTGTTCAAGCACGGCAAGGCCAGGTATGTCTGGGTTCCCGGTATCGCCCTGGCCTGGGACCTGATCGTCACGATGACCGCGAGCTGGCAGAAGGTGTTCTCCGGCGACGTGAAGATCGGCTTCTTCCAGCAGCGGTCGGTCTTCCAGACAGCGCTTGACAAGGGCCTTCTGATCAAGCCGGCGAAGACCATGGACCAGATGCAGCAGGTCATCACGAACGTGACGGTTGACGGTGTCCTTCAGGCCCTCTTCGCGGTACTCACCCTCACCGTGATCGCCAGTGCGATCCCCGTCTGGATCAAGGCGGCAAAGAGTGGCGGGCTTCCGACCGCCGAGGTCCCGCGCCAACCCTCGCATCTCGTCGCACCGGCGGAGCTCTTCGCCACCGCGCTGGAGAAGCAGGCCGTCCGTGAGTACGAAGACTCCCAGCGCAAGCTGGTCGCTTCCGGTAGATCGCGATGAGGACCCACGCGATCAAGGCAGTGCGCGGGATCCGCTGGTATCTCAAGCAGTCCACCGGCGAGGCCAAGTGGGACGAGTACCTCGAGCGCTGCCGCAATGACGGCGTCGAGCCCACCTCGCGCCGGGATTTCGAGCGGCACCGGGCCGAGCACAACGAGAAGAACCCGCAGCCCCGCTGCTGCTGACCGTCGCAAAGTGGTTGCTGCGGCACAAGATTTCCAGCTGTATCCGCCGGATCCGGGCTCTGTCCCGGGTCCGGCGGCCTCAGTCTGCGGGCGGACTCAGTTCGCGGGCAATACGTTGGTGCCCCGCAGATGCCGGAAGACGAGGCTGGTCTCTGCGTGCTGGATGGCCGGGCTCGCGGCGAAGTACTCGAGGATGAAGTCGTGCAGCGCGGTCGTGTCGGCCGTCGCGACATGCAGCAGGTAGTCCGTTCCCCCAGCGACGTGGAACACCTCGACCACGCCCGGCAGGTGAGGGGCCAGGGTGACGAAGGCCTCGATCTGGTCGCGGTGATGAGCCTGCATGCGGACGGCAATGATGGCCTGGATGGGCAGGCCGATCGCGGTCAGGTCGATGTCGGCGTGATAGCCGCGGATGACGCCACTCTCGCGAAGGGCGCGGACCCGCCCAAGACAGGTTGACGGTGCGATCCCCACCGCGGATGCAAGTGCGAGGTTGGGCATTCGACCATCGGCGGCCAGCAGTCTCAGAATCGCGTGGTCGATCTCATCGAGCACCGGGCGTCGAACGTTGTTCATCGGTATTGGCTCCAGACCGTTGTGCGCCGAACGGATGACAACAATTGGCGCTTCGAGCGAATCTAATACGAAATGCTTGCTTCGTCGCTTGTGAAGTCTCGAGACTTGAACTAACAACTGAACTTTCAGGAGGTTTCATGGACGCCCTCGAGACTCGTGCAGTGCATGCCGGTCGACGCGACCTTCCCGGTCTCGGGGTCCACGTGCCCTCGATCGACCTGTCCACCACCAATCCGCTGGCCGACGTCGAGTCCGGCGGCGACTCCTACGAGGCGATGGCGACCGGTGGACGGCCGATACCCGGCGGCAGCCTCGTCTACGGCCGGCTGTGGAACCCGACGGTGGCCCGGTTCGAGGACGCCCTCGCCGAGCTCGAGGGCGCCGAGGAGGCCGTTGCCTTTGCCTCCGGTATGGCCGCGTTGACCGCCTGCCTGCTAGCCATGACCGCCTCGGGCAAACGGCATGTTGTGGCGGTGCGTCCGCTCTATGGTGGCACCGACCACCTGCTGGAAAACGGGCTGCTCGGCGTGGAGGTTACGTTCGCGGGACCGAAAGAGATCGCGCAGGCCCTGAGGCCAGACACCGGTCTGGTCATTGTCGAGACTCCGGCGAACCCCACTCTGGCGCTGCTGGATCTGGAAGATGTCTGCGCACAGGCCGGCGACGTCCCGGTCCTGGTCGACAACACGTTTGCCACACCTGTTCTGCAGCAGCCAATACGTCACGGCGCAGTCCTTGTCATGCACAGCGCCACGAAGTTCATCGGTGGTCACGGAGATGTGATCGCCGGCGTCGTGGCCACCAATGCTGAATGGGCGGCGGCGATACGGCGGGTGCGTGCCGTCACCGGCGGCATCCTTCATCCACTGGCCGGCTACCTGCTGCATCGCGGGCTGCAGACACTGCCGGTGCGCGTGCGGGCTCAGCAAGCCAGCGCCCAGCTGATCGCGGAGTGGCTCGCGGCGCATCCAGCCGTGGAAGTGGTGCACTTTCCCGGCCTGCCCGGATGCGACCCCCACGGAGTCGTGGGTCGCCAGATGGCAGGCCCCGGATCGGTGCTCGCCTTCGAGGTCGCCGGTGGCTACCCAGCTGCGGCCGCGGTGGCCAATGCGTGCAAGCTCATCTGCCATGCGGTGTCGCTGGGTGGCACCGAGACCCTGATCGAGCACCCCGCGTCCCTGACCCACCGGCCGGTGGCAGCGGAGGCCCGTCCGAACCCCAGCCTCCTGCGCATCTCGATCGGGCTCGAGGCTGTCGAAGATCTCTGCGCCGACCTCGACAACGCGCTCAAGAGCGACCTGTAGAACGACCCTTGTCCGGAGGCAGAGACACGCGTGCCCACTGACGAGTAGGCCCTCCGCACCATCCTGCGTCAACCGATCGAGTCGGCGGTGTGAGGCGGAGGACTATCGGGGGAGGGCGTTCAGCCGGCAAGGTCGCGGTGGCGGAACGCGGCGGACCCACCGGCCAGAAACGCTCCAGCGACCACCGTCAACCAGAGCATCCCCCACAGCTGGGCATCGGGCCCGGGCAGCATCGGGGAGTGGGTGAATGGGCTGAGGTCCATCACCCATTGGGGAACTCCCCACAGCTGACCGAACTCTCCGACGACGATGAACGCCGCGTAGGCGCCCCACACGACGCCGCTCGCATGTGGCCACAGGCTCCATACGGCAACGACGAGGCTGACGAGCACCCAGGCAGCCGGGATCCGGGTGAGGGACGCCACGGTGATACGCAGGACCTGGCTGGGGTCGCCGACCGCAATGGCATGGCCCAGTCCCGCTGCCACCCCGGCGACCAGCATCAGCCACGCAACCCCGGCCAGGGCGATCAGCCAGTGGCTGGCGGCCCACCCAATGCGGGGGGTGGCGGTGGCCAGGACGGACTCGGCGTGGCCAAGCTCTTCCTCCGAATGCAGCCGCCCGACCGCCGAGATCCCGTAGGCGGCGATGATCGTGCTGACCAACCCCAGCACGGCGGCCAGGAACGCATCAGTCAGTCCCTGTTCGCCGCCGAGCTGCTGGATGATGTCCTTCATTGCGGGGGAGTCCAGCAGACCCACGATGTTGTTGGCGATTGAACCCATCATGAAGGCCATGACGGCCGAGCCCACAGTCCATGCGACCAGCAGTGGGCGTTGCAGCCGCCATGCCAGGCCGACTGGAGAGCTCAGGGCGCCAGCCGCCGGGCCGGGCCGGTCGCTCAGCAGCCCCGAACCGAGGTCGCGCCGACGCCGCAACGTGAACGCGACCGGCACCAGCACGGCGGTCGCGGCAAGGGGCAGTATCAGCACCGACCATCGGTCACCGGCGAAGGCACGTATCTGCTGGTTCCACCCGATCGGGGAGAGCCACGAGAGCCACCCCGGCCCTTCTTCGGCCAGGTCCCCGATTGCTCTCGCCCCGTAGGCCAGCGCGATGACCGTGAAACCCAGGCCGTTGGCGGCCCGGCTGCCGGTGGTCACCTGTGCCGTCACCGCCGCGACTGCTGAGAAGCAGAGGCCGGTCGCGGCCCAGCCGGCACCGAATAACAGGGACCCGGTGACCGGCAGCCCGGCGGCCAACAGACCGGCGGCTGCCAACAGGCCCAGCACACAGCTGGCGCCGCCAACCACCAGGAGCGCGGCTGTCATCGGAGCCGCCCTGCCCACCACGCCGGAGCCGACCAGCTCGAGCCTGCCTGCCTCTTCCTCGGCACGGGTGTGGCGCACCACCAGCGTCACCATGAGGATGGACACCAGTGCGGCATACACCGCAGTCATCTTGGTCATGGACAGGGCGCCCAGAGACGTCGGGTCGTAGATCGGCCCATAGAGGGCAACCAGCGATGCCGTGGAGTTGATCATGTTCGCGGCTTCGATGCGCGCGGCCTCGTTGGGGTACAGGTCAACGGTCGCGGAGGCGGAGAACCAGACCATCGATGCGGAGAGGCCGACCCACGCGGGTATCAGCAAGCGGTCGCGGCGCAGCGCCAGTCGTATCAGGGCTGCGGTCCCCGTCAGCTCGCTGCTCATGGCTGTGCTTCGCGGTAGTGGCGCAGGAACAGCTCCTCGAGCGTCGGTGGCGCGCTGGTCAGGGCCGTGACCCCGCCAGCGCTCAGCGCCGCCATCAGCGCCGGCATACCCTTGGCCTCCACGCTGGCCGAGATCCGTTGGCCCTGCACCACGACGTCGTGCACGCCGGGAAGGTCGGCAAGGCCCTCGGGCACGTTGGTCAGAGTGGCCGACACCGCAGTGAGGGCAAGGTGGCGGAGCTGGGCCATCGTGCCGCTTTCGACCACCACCCCCTCGCGGATGATGGTCACCCGGTCGCACAGGGCCTCCACCTCGCTGAGCGTGTGGCTGCTCAGCAGCACGGTGCGGCCGTCGCCACGCACCTCGTTGATGTAGTCGCGGAACTGCTCCTCCATCAGGGGGTCCAGGCCCAGTGTGGGCTCGTCCAGGAGGAGCAGCTCGACGTCGCTGGCCAGTGCGGCAACCAGTGCCACCTTCTGGCGGTTGCCCTTGGAGTAGGTCCGGCCCTTCTTCGTCGGATCCAGCTCGAAGCGCTCGAGGAGGCTGTCCCGCCGCTTCGGGTCGAGCCCGCCGCGAAGCCTGCCCAACAAGTCGATCACCTCACCCCCGCTGAGCGTCGGCCACAGCGCCACGTCACCGGGTACGTAGGCCAGCCTCCGGTGCAGATCCACCGCATCGAGCCAGGGATCACCGCCAAGGACCTGCATCTCACCGGCGTCGGCCCGCAGCAGGCCGAGCAGCAGCCGCAGCGTGGTGGTCTTGCCCGCGCCGTTGGGTCCCAGGAATCCGTGCACCTCCCCCTGGGTCACTCTCAGGTTCAGTCCGTTGAGCGCTTTGGTACGCCCGAAGGACTTGAACAGGCCGGCAACGTCGATGACTGCTGAGGGGTTACTCGGGGGAGCGTCCACAGCGCCAAGATAGACCCCGATCCAGACGTCTGCCCGACGTTTGGGACTCCCAGGTCTGGTCGACTCATTCAGCGCGAGAACCCGCGGCGGCGGCCGGCGCGGGTGGGTCGCCACGACGGCGTGCCGCCGGGCGGCACGCTCTCGGCCTCGTGGGCGATGTTGCGCTGCATGCCGCCGAAGACAAGCCCGTGGAAGGGGTAGATCATTGCCCAGTAGAGGCCACCGGCTGGGCCTTGGGGGTGGAAGAGAGCCCGCTGCCGGAACAGGGTCCGGCTCTGGTCGTCGATGTCGATGATGAGCTCGAGCCAGGCCAGTCCGGGCAGTCGCATCTCGGCGCGCAGGCGCAGCAGGTGCAAGTCTTCGATGTCCTCGACCCGCCACCAGTCGAGGGCGTCCCCGACGGCCAGGTCGAAGGGGTCTCGGCGACCACGGCGCAGTCCCGGTCCGCCGAAGAGGCGGTCGACCAGCCCACGGGTCCACCATCCGAGACGCCAGGAGTACCAACCATGCCCGCCGCCGATGCCTTCTATGACGGACCACAGCTGCTCCGGGGTGGCGTTGACAACGCACACGCGTTCGTCGACGTAGAGCGAGCCCCCTGCCCAGTCGGGGTCGCCGGGCAACGGGTCACTTGGTGCGCCGACGGTGGCGGCGGAGGACCAGGACGTGGTGACGCGGCGGTCGTGGATGCGTTGGAGGGCCAGCTCGACGGCCCGGTGGAAGTCCGTGAGCCCCCCGTCGGGGTCAGGAATGTACGTCGCGATGTCGTGTTCCTTACAGACGACTTCGTTGACCAGACTCTCCATCAGAGGCCGGGCGATGCTATTGGGAACGGGCGTGACCAGGCCCACCCAGTGGCCCGACAAGGAGGGGGTCAGCAGCGGAAGCGCGATGATGCGGCGCGGCTTCAGACCAGCGGTCCTGGCGTAGGCGGCCATCATCTGTCGGTAGGTCAGGACCTCCGGTCCCCCGATGTCGAAGCCGCGGTTCACCTCCGGCGGCATGGTGGCCGATCCCACGAGGTAGCGCAGGACGTCCCTGACCGAGATCGGCTGGATCCGGGACTCGACCCAGCGGGGCGTGACCATCACTGGCAAACGTTCTGTGAGGTAGCGAAGCATCTCGAACGACGCAGATCCCGAACCGATGATGACGGCCGCGCGCAGAACCGTCGTGGGGAC
>PKWT01000328.1:15092-15555 GCA_003132125.1 Micrococcales bacterium
GCGGCGTCGCCCAGGACGATCTCCACCCGGTCGTGCCACTCACGGGCGGCCAGGTGCCGGGGCCGACGGGCCATGACCCGAACGCGGAAGCCGGCCGCGAGCAGCTCCGGGACCAGGCGACCGCCGATGTATCCGGTGGCGCCCGTCACCAGCACGAGCGGGCGGGCGTACAGGGCATTTTCCGTCGTCACGGGCCACACCTCACAGTCGGGTACCGCACGTGAAACCGTGGGCTATACCGGCCTGAACTGAGCAAAGGCAGGCCAGGTGTTGGGAAGATCCTTCAGGGGTATTCATCTGAGCGGACCAGGCACAAGATGTTGTGCCTACAAGCGGCCAGAGACGGGACAGATTGTGGTTCACCGGGCGGGCCACGCGGCCAAGTCCGCTCAGATGAATACCCCTGAGATCCTTTATGCGGTGCTGGTTGCTGGTTCCTGGACGGCGAGTCGGACGCGGCGGA
>PKWT01000368.1 GCA_003132125.1 Micrococcales bacterium
ATCCTTCCATTCGAGTCTGATGAGGCCTTCTTCAGCGATCTTGAGCACCTCTTGATCGAGGTTGCCGAAGTCCTGCCCGGCCATTGCGCCGACCGCCACCCGCGCGGCAATGCCCTGGGCGATCACGGCGAACTTGAAATGTGCGAACGCCTCATAGAAGGCGATGTCATCCAGCGAAGCGCCGGTCAGCTGGGCGTAGCGTTCCGCCAGATGGGTCCTGTTCGGGAAGCCTGGGCTTCGCGTCACCGCAGGGGTCAGTACCGGCTCTTCCTCCCCTGGCTCGCGCCAGTAGAACAGGAGCAGCCCGAGGTCGGTCAACGGGTCACCCAGTGTGGACAGCTCCCAGTCCAGAACGGCATTCACCCGCGACGGGTCAGCCAAGGCCATCAAGCAGTTGTCGAGCCGGTAGTCGCCGTGCACGATCGACTCCCGCTGGCTTTCGGGCAGTCGGCGCGCCAGCCGACCACCGAGCTCATCGACTGCGTTCACCTCACTTGTCTTGGTCCTCTCCCATTGGCCGTTCCAGCGCCGGATCTGCCTCTCCAAGTAGCCATTCGGCCGCCCGTAGTCACCCAATCCGATCGCTTCCGGGTCAACCGTGTGCAGATCCGCGAGCACGTCGACCAGCGCGTCCGCCAGCGCCAGCTTCTCCGCTGGCGTCTCGGCATACCCGGCTGGCATCTCGGCACGGATCACGTGACCGGGCACCTTTTCCATCACGTAGAACGACACGCCCAGTAGATCCCCGCTGACCTCCTGCAATACGACTTTGGGTACCGGCACGGGCGTACCAGCCAGCGCTTGTTGGATCCGCGCCTCGCGACCCATGTCGTGAGCACTCGGCAATAGTTGACCCGACGGAGGCCGGCGCAGGATCAGCGCGCCGGCCTCAGAAGTCACCTCGAAGGTCAGGTTCGACTTACCCCCGGTAATAAGAGTGGCATCCAGCGAAAGCCACCGCCCATCATCGGTTGCTTTAGCCAACGCCGGCCCCAGCCGGTCGAGTGGCACCAGGTCAGCAACGCTCACGAGTTTGAGCCACGCAGTTCGCGGCGCAGAATCTTCCCGGTCGCGGTCTTCGGCAGGTCGTCGACGAACTGGATCGAGCGCGGGTACTTGTAAGCCGCCATTTGCTGCTTGCAGAACTCGATCATCTCTTGCTCTGTGACCGTCGCACCGGGCCTGAGTGAGACGTAGGCCTTCACCGTCTCACCACGGTACTCATCCAGAACACCGACCACTGCTGCCTCACGAACCGCCGGGTGGCCGTAGAGCACGTCCTCGACCTCACGTGGCCACACCTTGTACCCGGCCGCGTTGATCATGTCCTTCTTGCGGTCCACAAGGTAGAACCAGCCATCCTCGTCCATGAACCCGACGTCGCCGGTGCGCAGCTCCCCATCAGGCAGGTCTTCGGCGGTCGCCTCCGGCTTGTTCCAGTAACCGGGGATGACCTGCGGACCCGAGGTGACGAACTCACCAACCTCGCCAACGGGAAGTTCCTTGCCCTGTTCGTCGATGATCCGGACCACGGTGTTGAATACCGGCACACCCACCGACAGCGCCCCTGAGGTCGGGTCCACCGGCGCCACCCTGCCCAGAGGCACGGCGTGCGAAGGCGAGTTGGTCTCGGTCAGACCATAGATGTTGTGGATATAGAGGCCGGTCTTCTCCATGAACCGGTCGGTGACCACAGGCGCGATCGGCGCACCGCCGGAGTAGATGACCCGGAAGGAGGACCAATCCTGCTTGGTCACGCCCTCCATTCCCGAGAGACTGATGAACACCGTGATCGCGCCGACGGTGAACGTGGGCCGATGCTCGCGGATCGCGTCGATCACCACTCCCGGCGCGAACCGGTGGTTGATCACCAGCGGGCACGCGGCCAGCAAAGCGATCCCCACGTGGCCGATCAGTCCGGTGATATGGAAAAGCGGTGCAACCCCGAGCACCGAATCGTCTTCGGTGAAGCCCATCCAGTCCCGGTAGGTCTGAGAGTTGAACGCCATCGTGCCGTGGGTGCTCATCGCACCCTTGGGCACGCCGGTGGTCCCGGAGGTGTAGCACAACACGGCCAGGTCGTCGGAACCCGGATCGACGGGCGCCGGTTTGCGACCGTCGTACCGGCTGAAGATCTCTTTGAGGTCCAGAGTCCCCTCCGGCCTCAGCCGCTCCACACCGGCGAACAGCCGCTCGTCGTTACGAGACTGCTCGTCCAGCGGAGAGAAGGTAATCACAATCCTGACCGCGGTCACACCGGTCGCGATGACCTCCTTGGCCACCGACTCGTAGAGGTCGTCCAAACACAGCAGTGCAGTGGCACCGGAGTCGGTGAGCTGGTAGGCCAGCTCGCGGTGCTTGTTCATCGGGTTGATGGCCACAGCCGCGCCGCCAGCCTTCCAGGCTGCCACCAGCGAGATGACGAACGCAGGGTTGTTCTGCGCATAGACCCCGAGCATGTCCCCGGCAGCAAACCCGTTGTCGATCAAGGCCACCGCAAGCGCGTCGGAACGCACATCCAGGTCGGCCATGGTGAGGACACCATCGAAGTACTTGATCGCAACGTTGTCGGGCGCCCGCGTCACCGATGCATTGAACAGGTCGAGCATGGTTGCGTAGTCCTGCGTGATATCCGCCGGGAGCCCTTTGCTGTAGAGCCTCGTCCAAGAGCGCTCGGTGTACGTCGTCACTTGATCGCCAGGGGGTTGACGGGCGAGCCGCTCGCCTGGTTCACCTTCAACGGGGCCGCTGCGTAGAGGAACGTGTACTGCCCGTCCTGGGCACAGTGGGAGGCCAGCTTCTCCAGGTCGCAGATCTCGGTCAGCGTGATACCCAGGTTGCGCATCAGGGCGCAGTGCAACGGAAGTGCTGTGCCATTGTTGGGGTCTGTTGTGACCTCGTTGGCGATCGTGTCGGTGACGAGGTTGGGGATCTCCATGTCATGGAACCACTGCACGAGCTCGGGGCTGTAGACCAGACCAGGCTCGCAGAAGCCCTCGTAGAACTTCTCGCCTAGGTCGAAGAAGAGCTTGAGGAAGTTCGTGCGGACGATCAGGATGTCGTGCTTCTCGATCTTGGTGCCCTGGGCCTCAGCACACGACATCAGGTCCTCGTGGGTGAAGGTCTCGGCCTTGTCGAGGTTCTCCTTGCCACGGAAGCGGGCCATGTCGAGCAGGATGCCCCGTCCGACAACACCGCGTTCGGCGATCGGAGCCACGCTGGCCTTGTCCAGTCCGCCGACGGTGCTGCGTGCGTCGTACCCATTCCACAGCTGACCGTCGTACCAAACGTGGCCGAGCCCGTCGTACTGCGTGGAACCTTGGAGGAACGCGTTGATCTTGTCGTCGGCGTAGTGCAGACCACCGGGGAAGGCCGGACCTTTGCCGCCCTCGTCCCAGTCAGACTCGTCGAGGACCTGGGTCCGCTCGGCGGGCGTGCGCCCAGGCCAGACCGGGTCACCCTTGGGGTCGCCGATCAACCGTTGCAGAGTGAACACGTTGCCGGACTTGATGTGACGCACCCCGCGGAAGACTTCCTCCGCCGTGAGGTAGTTCAGCGCGCCAACCTCATCCTCGTCCCCCCACTTGCCCCAGTTCTTCGGGGCGCCCTTGAGGAGTGCATCCATGGTTGGGACTTCAGTCATCTGAGGTGGTCCTTCCAAGAAAGAACGAACAGAGCGTTCGCTCGGTATCAATACGGATTGAGATCACTGTCACAGGCAATTCCAGCCCTGTCAACGCTTTGTGGCGGATCTCTGAAGGTCATGGACTTGTCTAGAGTGTTCAGATATTCTGAACACCATGAGGGTGATGACCGAGCCAGCCGAGGCGACGCCGAAGGCAGGAGAAGCCGTACGCCGTGCGCGTGTCGCGCGCGAAGTATCGGTACGCAGGCTCGCCGAACGAGTAGGAGTCAGCCCGGCAACGATCAGTGCCATCGAGAACGGCAAGACCGGGATCTCGGTCCAGCGGCTGCACCAGATCGCGGTAGCACTCGGCGTACCTGCAGCGTCGTTCATCGTGGATCGGACAACCTCGACGCAACCGCCGAACGCGACACCCTCCGCAGCCGTACTCCCCACCGACAACTGGCGCACGTTCGCTCCCCTGCCGATCGACCCCGTGCTAGCGGGGGCCGTCCAGGCGTTCGTCGCCACCGGCTACCACGGGGCAAGCATGCGGTCGATCGCACATCTCGCCAACATGAGCGTGCCAGGTGTGTACCACCATTACCCGAGCAAACAGGACTTGCTCGTAAAGATCCTCGACATCACGATGATGGACCTCCTCTGGCGGGTGCAGCACGCACGCGACGATGGGAAGGATCCGGTCGAGAAGGTTGAGCTCGTCGTCGAGGCGTTGGCCCTCTTCCACGCAAGACGGAAAGACGTCGCCTTCATCGGCGCAAGCGAGATGCGCAGTCTCGAGCCCGATCACTACCGACGGATAGCCAGGCTCCGCGACGGTGTCCAGCATCTGCTGGACACCGAGATTGCAGCAGCCCTCAAGGGCGGCGGTCTCGCCGTCAGCCATCCAACAGACGCGGGGAAGGCAATAGTGACCATGTGCACGGCGCTGGTGCAGTGGTTCCAGCCCGACGGCCCGACCACCCCTGAGCAGATCGCCAAGGAATATGCAGAGTTCGCACTACGCCTCTTGGGATACCACGCCATCT
>PKWT01000256.1 GCA_003132125.1 Micrococcales bacterium
TGAATTGATCTGGCGGTTAAGGCGGTGCGGCCTCGCTGGACTTTCTTGATGATCTCGTCGGCGGAGGCGTGCCACATGAATGGCTTGGGATCGTCGTTCCAATGAGAGCCCCAGGTCGTGATCGCCTCGACGAGTTCGGGCACGTTGGTGAAGACCCCGCGTCGTAGCCGTTTGTCGGTGAGCTCCTTGAACCACCGCTCGATGAGGTTCACCCAAGAACTCGAGGTCGGGGTGAAATGTAGGTGCCACCGTCTTCGGTCGCNNTCTCGGGGGCCTTGTGCGCCGACAGGTTGTCCAGCACGACGTGGACCGCCAGCCCCCTTGGCACGGAAGCGTCGATCTGCTTGAAGAATGCCAGCACGTCCTTGGCGGTGTGGCCCTTGTGGCAGTGGGTGAGTACCTGCCCTGTTGCAAGGTTCATCGCGGCAAACAGATCGGTGGTGCCGTTGCGCTTGTAGTCGTGGGTCATCGTGCCGGCGCGACCGGGAACCATGGGCAGGCTCGGCTGGGTGTGGTCCATCGCTTGGCGTTGGGTCTTCTCGTCGAAGCTGAACACCACCGCCCGAGCCGGCGGGTTCATATAGAGATAGCTTCAGGACGTCCAGTGAGCGAGCCGCCCCGTCCTTGACGTACCAACCCTGCATTGCCCACGCCGGGGCCATCAGCGTCAATGTACTGTATAGTCCAAAAAATGCCCTAGACAGTAAAATCTTGCGAAACCCATTGACGTCCTGAATATGGGCGCCTCAAGAGAGCGCATGCCGCTGAACCGGGAGTCGCTGGAACCACTACTAGTAGCCGGATTGCCTCGCGTCTGCCCTGGTCATGAGGTGGAGCCGAGGTGAGAGCGAAGCCCATGACTTGGAGACTGCGGTTCATGCGGCTTCGCGTCTACTTCAAGGAGGCCCTGGACTCGGCGAACTGTCGTCACGATGGGAGCCCAGGGTTCTGCTTCAGCTGCACCACCGCCTACGTGCGGATGTCCCAAACATTGTGGCCCCGATAAATGAAGAGGAGTGGCGTAGGTGCCAACGACTGAGGAGGCAGCCGTGGTGCGACCTGTGAGGGCATGGGCGGTGTGGGGCGTCGGCGTCGTCGCCTACATCCTCACAGTTATGCAGCGCACGACGCTTGGAGTCGTGGGGCTACAGGCAGCGGATCGGTTCAGCGTCAGCGCCAGCGTGCTGTCTGCGTTCGTTTTCATCCAGATCGCGGTCTACATTACCGCGCAGATCCCGGCCGGCCTGCTCGTAGACCGCTGGGGCCCGCGGGCCATGCTCGTCGTGAGCTGCATCCTGTCGAGCTCGGGCCAGCTGGTGCTGGGCCTTGCCGCCTCGCTGCCTCTGGTGGTGCTCGCCCGGGTTCTGGTGGGCACTGGCGACGCTATCGTCTTCGTCGCGGTTCTCGGGCTCGTTCCGCGCTGGTTCGCAGCCCGACGCGTCCCGCTTCTCACTCAGCTAACCCTCATTCTTGGCCAGCTCGGGCAGATACTCTCGGCGGTGCCCTTCGCGGCGCTCCTACATCGAGCCGGTTGGTCCGTAGCATTCGGCTCCGCCGCTGCGGGCAGCGCACTTGTCGCAGTGCTGGCCTTAGCCGTCGTGCGCAACACCCCTGCCCGGGGCTGGTCGTCCGCGCCGTCAATGTCAGCACGGGAGATCGGTGCGCAGGTGCGGGCGGTATGGGCCCGGCCGGGCACGAAACTAGGCTTCTTCGGCCACATGGGCACATCATTCTCGATGATCGTTTTCGCGCTGCTGTGGGGTGTCCCGTACCTAGTCTCCGGCCAACACCTGTCGCCATCGGGCGCCGGGGCGCTGATTTCACTCTTTGTGGTCAGCACGATCTGTGTAGGTCCGGTCATCGGCGTCCTCACGACGCGGCATCCGATGCGTCGGTCGTGGCTACTGCTCGCGGTGATCGCGGCAAACGCGCTCACCTGGACGGCGGTCCTGGCTATCTCTGGACCCGCCCCCCGGTGGCTGCTTGTCCTGCTCGTGGTGGTGCTGTCCGCGGGCGGGCCCGGTTCGGTCGTCGGCTTCGACATCGCGCGCACCTCGAACCCGGGTCCTAACCTCGGCCTTGCCCAGAGCATCGTTAACCTCGGCGGCTTCCTCGCGACACTGCTGGTGTTGGCCGTAATGGGAGTCGTGATCACAGCGCTGGGCGGCTTCACGCCGCAAGCGTTCCGGGTCGCCTGGCTAGTGCAATACCCAGTGTGGGTCATCGCCGTCGTCGGCGTGCTCATCAGTCGGCGCAAGGCCCGTCGGCTTGATGCCGCCCGTGGGTTGGCGCCGCGTCCGCTGCGCGATGTGGTGGCGGGGATCCGCGGTGACCGCTGATTGGTCGACACCCAGACGCCAGCCGATCCTGGGCGCGCTGAACTTGCCAACATCAAACCCCTAGCTTGCCGAACCCGGTGGAACTACGAGGCGAGATTATCCACCACGAACGGCCCGTCGACTTGGCGAACTCAACGAGGCCCGAGCTAGACCCGTCGATCGTCAACATCAACGGCGACGCAATCGCGATGGGCCCCTCCGTTGGGCTGCATCAGCGTCGGATCATCGGCTCACTTGCTCACGAACTGTATCGCCGTGGCGGCGGTTGGAGCCTCGCGGCTATCTGCATCGGCTAGGTCAAGGGCTCACCGTCACCTGAAGGCGAATGAGAGAGTGGAGCAGAGCATCCTCACCCTGTTCGAGGTACCTCCAAGACCGATGTGAGCGGGCAATGCGGCGCTTCCGACACAACCTCGCTGAATCTGGCGTAGGTGAGCAGCGAGGTTGTCAGTCTCGCTGCGCACATGCGTCCTCGAGCTGGGTTACGTCTACTTGTCTGGCCTCCCCAAGATGAAGGATCCGACCGCTCCCATACACGGGTCAACCGCGACCTGCTTGGATGACGACAACGTCGTCCATATCGCCCGTGCCGCGCAACGGATCCTGACTTTCGGGATCAACGTCGGGACAGGGTTACCTGACTAGCTGACATTCATGGGCAACGTTGTTGGCGCTCCTTGGCTGTGCCCATCCAGGACCCAGCCGACACCGTCATTGCGGCTATGAACAGCTCCACAAACGTCAGTCGAGGTACCGCCCGACGATATCGTGAACGACCCACTGCCACTCTTAGAGAAGACCGCAGCGGCCATCGAGGTCGACCTGCGACGCAAAGCATCTTGTCATCACCTTCGAACCGTGCCCGCACCATGAAACCACAGCGAGCCCGGGTGTCGCCGTGACCGTTCGGTGGGGGTCTCAGGGCCTCAGGTGAGCGAGGGTGGCAAAACTGGTCAGGAGCTCGGACGCTGCGCCACTGCTTGTGCAGCCAACCTGATGTAGGTGTTTGGGACACCGTACCCGTCGTAGTCGCCGAGGCGCTGCAGGAGCTCGACGTAGAACCGTCCTTCGAACTTCTGGGTGTAAACGTGCAGGAACTCGCCGCGTTCGGTGCGGTCGTAAAGGATCCCGTTTTCGCGCAAGCGCCCCACAAACTTATAGTCCAGATCGAATCGGGCACGAACGTCGACATAGTAGTTATCCGGGATATTCAACAGGTCCACGCCCCGCTGGCGCAGCCGCGCGACGGCGGCGAAGATGTCGTCACAGGCGAACGCCAACTGATTGACGCCGGTTCGGGTCGGAACAGAGCGACCGGCCGCAGTGACGTTCAGGACCACCCGCAGGTCCCCCTGCGCGGGTCGCAGGACGCGGCTCCGCAGCCGCCCTTGCGGATCCACAAACTCCGAGACCGGTCCCGAGGTCAGTCCAAAGAGGGTGCGGTAGAAAGAGACCTCCTCGTCCAACTCGCCCGGATCAACGATCATGCCAATGTGGTCAATGCCGAGCCAGCCACCTTCGTCGGCACCATCGGCTTCGGCGGGTACGGGAATGAAGTCGTTGTGCCAGTCGTCGGCATCCCCCGTTGGGGCCGTGATGAACACGTGTATTCCCGATGGAGTGCTCAGCCCTGGGAGCATCGCCTCCCCGGCGCCGCGCTGTCGTTGCACAGACGGCCACATAAGGGCGGTCGATCGCGTTGCGAGATCCGCAACGCCAACAGTCTGCACGCACAACGCTGTCACTTCTGGACGTGAAAGCGCGACGGCTCGGTGGTCGGAGAGGTCTGAGGACGCGTCCAGGATCAGGTTGGCTCCACCGTTAGACCACCATGACACCGGCTTCGTGCGGTGAGTTCCGGCGTGGCGGAACCCCAACTGGCCGAGCAGGTCGGTGAAGTCTTTGTCGTCGGGCCGAACTGCTACCTCGACGAAGGCTGAGTCGACCGACGGCGGCGCCGGCGGTGGGTCGAAGAGTACGACCTGGGGTCGGGGGGCATCAGGAAGACCCGTGGAATCCCATCGCAGTCGAAGCTGCTCTTCGAGATACAGAAGCGAGCGCATTGCATCCAAGGCGGTCTTTGCCGCCGGTGCCGCCCGAACCACGTCGCTGAAGACCGCGGCAGAAACGGGGCCACGGTAGCCAGCCGTGACGACTGCGTCCACAACACTGACGACATCGAGGGTTCCTTGGCCCGGGAAGCAGCGGAAGTGTTGACTCGACTCCAGTATGTCCATCAGCAGGTGGGGCGCGTCGGCCACCTGCAGGAAAACGATGCGGTTCGCTGGAATTTCATTCAGCGCAGACGCGTCGTCCCCCTTGGCCAAGAGGTGGAAGGTGTCCACCGCGAGCCCGACGCTCGGGTGGTCGGCCCGTCGGACAATGTCCCAGGCGTGGGAGAGGCGGTTCACGTGAGTGCCCCAGGCCAGCGCCTCGAAGGCGATGACTATGCCGCGTTCTTGGGCCAGGCCTCCCAAAGCGTGGAGCTGCTCAGCGGAAAGGTCCGGATCCGCGATGGCCTCGGGTGTGGCATTGGAGCACATCAGAACCGTGGCCGCATCCAGACTCTCCATCACATCGAGTTTGTACTCGAAGTAACGCAGGACAGCTCCGAATGATTCGGGGGCAACACCTTCAACGTCTCTGACCGGCTGGAAAAGGTCGATACTCAGGCCCAGGTCGGCGCAACGTTGCGCCACGTCTGAGGGAAGCATAGATGAGGAAATCAGGTCGTTGTCGAACAGTTCAATGCCGTCGAACTTGGCGGCCGAGATCGCCTGGAGCTTGTCCTCCAATGTGCCACCGACCGAGGCGGTGGCGATTGCCTTGTGCATAACAGTTACCTTCCTCGCTGGTCGTTGGTCACGCCGCGCGTGACCAACGACGTGAAATGGCGCAGCATGCGTTCCGCATCGGGAGCCACACCGGAAAAGGCCTCGAAGGCATCGACCGCCTTGAAGACAGCCATACCGCCACCACGTGCGACGACACAACCGCGGCTCCTGGCGACCGAGGCCAATTCGGTCCCCAGTGGGAAGTACACCACGTCGGCGAACCACAATGACGGCTGAATGAGTCCTTCTGGAACCGCCAGACCCGGATGTGTAGCCATGCCCGTTGGCGTGGC
>PKWT01000385.1 GCA_003132125.1 Micrococcales bacterium
GGCATCGTCGACCGCATCGTCGCCGAGCACCCGGATGCCGCCGACGAGCCGGCCGAGTTCATCGCCCGAATGAGCGAGGTGCTGGCACACGAGCTGGGCATGCTGCTGCGCGGGGACCCAGGCCAACGACTCGCGGCCCGCTTGGCGCGCTACCGCAGGCTCGGGTGAGCCGGTGCCGCGCTCTTAGCGTGACTTTTCGTTCCGATGTTCCTCCCGCCCCGAGCCCTACCCAGATCGCCAAAGCCTTGGGGTTTCTCGTGCCAGCGTCTACCGCCACCTCGCCGCTGCCACACCCGACCAGCCATAGCCCCCGGGTGATCGAGCACGCGGCGTCCACCCCTGCGCAGCGAATCGGCGCTTACCGCCAACCACTGTTCCGCTGCATGTCAGACCCCAACACTCAGACCATGACTGCGTCATCGACCACCGCAGCACCCCGGTTCGTACGGCTCAAGGACGTCGCTGAGGTCCTGAACATCTCGACCACGCAGACCTACGCTCTGGTCCGCTCCGGCGAGCTGCCGGCCATCAAGGTCGGTGGCCGCGGGCAGTGGCGGATCGAGTTGAGCGTCCTGGACGACTTCATCCAGCAGATGTACGCAGAGACCAAGACGTTCGTGGCGGCCCACCCCTTCGGGGCCAGCAGCGACGTCGTCGAGAACTGACTCTGGTTGCGATGTCTTGACTCGTGCCTGGCAACTTGGTGACGCGCCTGGCCCAACCCGTGTGCAGGTTATCGGCGTGGTCAGTTGAGCAGTCGGGTGCAGAAGTCGCCCACGGCAAGCATCGCGTCCGCTCCCAGCTGTTGTGGGTCCTGGTCTGGGTGGTCGAGCTCAAACTGATCTACGTACGCACGGGTGCCTTGGCTGTCGCTATCACCAAAGTTGGCGTGCAGTTCGAGGAGCCAGGTCTTCGCGGCGGCGGCGACCGACCCGAACGCCACCGTGACGGCGTCGGCTCCGGCAGTGGGCCCGTCGTCGTTGTGCAGCAGGACGTACGCGATGTCGTACCAGTCCTTGGGCTTGTTCCTCCCGTTGGCCGCAGCTGCCTTCGCCATCAGGAAGCCCCCAAGTCCGGACACGTTGACCTGGACTTCGCGCAAGATCCCGCCGTCCTTGACGCGTAACGTCTGCTCCTGGACGTCGCGAGCGGCATACCCAGTTCCACGCAGGTTGACGGCGCCCAGCTGCTGGCAGTCGTCGAAGGCGATGATGGCGCCCTGTTGCTGGTCCTCCAGATCGGCAAGGAGCTCGAACTTGACCTGTGCCTTGCGGCCGGTGTCGGTCCGCAGTTCCCAGCGCCACACCCGTTCGCTGTCCGGGCGGAATTCGGCGTTGGCGAGGGCCTGCTCGAGCCGCCTCGTGTGGGTCGCGCCGGCGGCGATCTCGAGATCGACCTGCACGTCGACATCGGTGGTGCCAGCGTGGCGGAAGGCGGAGTGCGAACACAGCAGCTGCGGTACGAGCCCGCCGAGCAGGACAAAGCCGGGCTTCTCGCCGTAGTGGTGTACGACGCGGACCAGAGCGAGCTCGGCCGCGGCACGAGCTTGGGAGGACCGGGCGGGCTCATCCGTGTTCACGCCTGCATCATCTCTCGCAGGTGCTCGGCTGCTTCTTCCCCGCGTACGCCCGTGTCGCGCAGGTCGGCATACGCACGCGGCCACGGCACGCTGCGTAGTCCGGGACTGACCTCCGCAGACAGTCGGGCAGTGATCGGTGAGGGAAACGGACGCAGCTGCAACCGTCCTCCTTCGAGGAGCTTTAGCCCCGCCGCGCCTGCAGCTGCGGCCAGCGTGGCAAGGCCGGCCGCCTCGACATACACGATCATCGGGGCCACCTGAGTCTGCAGTGGCGCCAGCGCCGCGGCGCTCAAAGCGCCGGTCGCGGCCCAGGCGAGCTGCTGGTCGTCCCAGCGCCGACCGATCTGCAACAGCCCCTCGAGAGGATCGCGCCACAGGACGCCGACTCGCAAAGATGAAGTGCCGCGGGCGTTGGTGACGGCATCGGTGTAGGCCTCCAACAACCGGCTCGGGTCAGTGATGGAGCGTCCGGAGTTGCGGCCGCGCGCGGCCTGGGAGGTAAGCAGACCGGTGCGAGTCAGGAAGTTAAGAGCCAGGCCGATGGTGCTCGGCGATGCCCCCGTGGCCGCGCGTAGCGCCTGTACGGTTCCCGGGACACCGGTGATGAGTGCTTCGGTGATCCCCAGCGTGGCGAAGGTCCATCGGTTGACCGGGTGCGCGGTCTTGGGAACGGACACGGAGGTCCGTGAGACGACAACCGTGCCGACGGCGAACTGGGCGGCTCCGGTCTCGTCGAGCCAACCGACGCCGGCATCTGTGGCTGCTAGTTGTGCGGCCGCCGACATACGCGCAGCCATCAAGAGATCAGGACGTGGCCTGTCCTTCAGGCGGGCATTTAGCAGGCTCGCGGAGCCGCGCTCGAGCCATCGGATGCGTAGGCGCTGCTTGGCGACGCGGACGAGGAGATCGCCATTCTGGTCGGTTGCGGTTGAGGACACCGCGACGCGAGGCGGCAGTACGGCAGCCACTCCTTGGGCAACTCGGTCAGTCAGCACGATCGCTCCAATAGTTCGGCTGGAGTCAATAGTACGGAGTTTCTCGTACTATCGCAATATCCCATACTATTGCGATGGCACTGTCGCCGCTCAAGAGTGTCGTCGCGGGGCGAATGCGGCGTAAGTCGTTCTCACACAGGAACATTCGTAAAGCCGATAACTTACCTCTGGCCTATCCATTTAACCGGAGTAGCCTTGGGTGGTGGATGCTCCTGGTGCTGGCGTGCACTACCCGAGGTCCACGGGCGAGGTCCTGGCCTGGTTCCGGACCGATGCCGACTGCCTCGATTATCTGGAGTGGCTGCGCTGGCCTGCGGGTTTCTTGTGTCCGGACTGTGGCCAGGGGGGTGGCTGGCGCCTGGGTGATGGTCGGTTCATGTGCGGGGGGTGTGGCGGGCGTACCTCGGTGACGGCGGGCACGGTGTTCGACCGGACGCGAACCCCGCTGACGGTGTGGTTCAACGCCTGCTGGTTGTTCGCCACGAGCAAGGACGGCGTCTCGGCCCTGAGCCTGCAACGCACGCTGGAGATCGGTTCGTACCAGACCGCGTGGGCGATGCTGCACCGGCTGCGCGCGGTCCTGGTCCGCCAGGAGCGGGAGCAGCTGTCGGGAACGGTGGAGGTCGACGAGACCTTCATCGGCGGACAGGAACCAGGGCTGCGCGGCGGACGGGCCAAGGGCAAGAAGGTCCTCACCGCGATCGCCGTGGAGGTCATCGAGCCGCGCGGGTACGGCCGGTGCCGGATGGCGCCGGTGGCCGACGCCTCCGCGGCCTGCCTGCACGCGTTCGTGACCGACCACGTCGCCTCCGGCGCAAGGGTTATCACCGACGGCTGGGCGGGGTATCGCGGGCTGGAGAAGCTTGGATACACCCACGAGCCGCGCAGCCAGCGGGCCGCCCGGGCCCGTGGAGAAGATCCCGGCGAACTCCTGCCCGCCGTCCACCGGGTCGCCTCACTGACCAAACGGTGGCTGCTGGGCACCCATCAAGGCGCCATCGACGACGCCCACCTGCCCGACTACCTCGACGAGTTCGTGTTCCGCTTCAACCGCCGCCGCTCGGCCAGCCGCGGCATGCTGTTCTACCGGGTCCTCCAACTCGCCGTCCACCACGACCCCGTGCGCTACCGCGACCTGATCGCCCACCCGCAACCAGGACAGACGCCCCGCAAGCCCCCAGGCGCCCGCGGCCATCCACCGACCCTGGAACGCCCACCCGCCGGGAGACCCTGGCGAGCCTCCGACCAGCACTACTCCGGTTAAATGGATAGGCCAGAGACGTGTTACGTGGGCGTGGACTCGAGCACGTTGACGGTCAGCCGCTTTGGTTTGTGGTGTGGGTCAACGCTTTGTGGGAGTTGTCCGAGGCGACTCGCTGCCCATCCGTTCCCGTCCCGGGAGTGAAGGAGACGATGCTGATCAGGAACCCAGACCGAGTAAGGCTCTCGTCCTTGCAGCGGCAGGGCACCGGTCGTCAGGCGGGCCGCCCAACCGGCAGACGATGCTGCGTGGCTATTCCGAACGGGTTCAGCACGTCCAGAGCGATGGTTCCCCGCAGATCACGTTGATCTCCCACATCCGCCGGAGTGAGGATGTGTAGGGACTTCATGTGCTGGGGTGTGCCCGGTTGATATGAAGCCAAAGGCCGCCGATCTTGAAGTCACGGCCGCAGATGGCGCAGAACGCCTTCTTCTGTGAGTGGGTGGTGGCGAGGTGGCGTCCGACTCCGGCCGGGAGGGCGAAACGCCGGTCGCAGTTGGGTTCTGGGCACCCGTAGCCGTCGGTGATCTTGTGCGCGTGCCAAAGATGGATGCGTAGTCCGGCCTCGTTGTACAAAATCTTGCCGCATTGGGGCTGCTGGCAGGGGAACTCGGTTGCCCGCTCGCCGCGCAGTTGTTTGGCTTTTGAGACGCGGCCGTGGGCGTGGCGCTGATGGGCGGCGAGGCTGGCGCGGTTCTTGCATTCCTTGGCACAGTCTGGGCAGCTGACCGGGCCGCCGAAGTCGGGCGCGGTGCCTTCCCAGTCGGCCGGGGCGGTGATGGGGGTGGTGGGGTCGTGCCGCAGGTAGATCCGGACCCTGCGCGGGTCGAACCCGCGGGAGCCGAACGCGCCCTTGCGTGCGCCTCGACCGGTTGAGGGCAGCAGTTGGATGCGGTCGATGACGGCGGCGAGCCAGCGCCGCTGCTGGTCGCGGTTTGCTTCGGCGAACAG
>PKWT01000399.1 GCA_003132125.1 Micrococcales bacterium
GTTTCTTGGGCCAGGAACCGGCCTGAGCTGAGCAAACCGGCCTGAGCTGAGCACCCAACAGCTGAGCACTCAGCGACGGGTGATCGTCACCGACGTTGGGGCAATGGCCTTGTCGGCCGGGCCCCATGACCATGCGCTGGCCCCTCGCGCCCGGGTCCATGAACGGTCGCCGACCGTGACCGAAGTGATCCCGTCGACTTCGGCGTGCGCGACAGCCCAGGAGCCCGCGGCCCAGGCCAGTTGCGCGTTGCGGGCCGTCGCATGGACCTCTGTTCCCTGCACAGTGGTGGGCACGCCCAGCTCGGTTGTCAGCTTCTTGGCGATCGTGGCGGCCGGAGTGCTGACCGTGGCGGCATTCAGTCGGCAACCGATTCCGCCGGGGGAGTGGCCGGCCAGCGTCGAGGCGAGGATGCGGCCCTCCTGCTCGTGGCTGGCGTAGGCCTGCGGGGTGGCGCTGCGCTGGACCAGCTGCGCCACTTTGGTGATCTCCATGGCCTGGTACCCGTCGATCTTGATCAGGGCGTCGTAGAACTTGTTGGCTGCATAGACGGGGTCCAGGATCTGGGCTTCTGTCCCCCAGCCCTGACTCGGGCGCTGCTGGAACAACCCCAGAGAGTCGCGGTCGCCGAACTTGATGTTTCGCAGCTTCGACTCCTGTATCGCGGTGGCGTTGGCGATCGTGGCGGCTCGCGCCGGCAGGCCACGCTTGAGGGCGACGGCGGTGATCGTTGATGCGTTGGCGGTCTGCTCTGGAGAGAAAGTGACGTCGTGCCCGAGTGCCACCGCACGACACGACGGTTGACCTGAGTTCGTCATCAACGTGGTGTAGCCGATGTAGCCGACGCCGCCGACGATCGCGACGATGACCAGCAGCACAAGCCGGCCCACCCAACGACGTCGACGTCGGCCGTGTCCTGTCGCCGTGGAGGAAATCCGGTGCTCAGCGGTTGGCATGGAGGGCGGGGTTCAAGGTGATTCCCTGACCGGAGCGCGACCGCGCCTCGACGGTGCCAGTGACCGAGTTGCGGATGAACAGCATCCCCGAGCTGCCCGAGAGCTCCCTGGCCTTGACCACCCGGCCGTCCTCCAGCGTCACCTTGGTGCCGGCCGTGACATAGAGCCCGGCCTCCACGACGCAGTCGTCACCCAGCGAGATGCCGATCCCCGACTCGGCGCCCAGCAGACAGCGTCTGCCGATACTGATGTGCTCGGTTCCACCGCCGGAGAGTGTGCCCATGATCGATGCGCCGCCCCCGATGTCCGAGCCGTCGCCCACCACGACGCCTTGCACGATCCTGCCCTCGACCATCGAGGTGCCGAGGGTTCCGGCGTTGAAGTTGACGAACCCCTCGTGCATCACCGTGGTGCCTTCGGCCAGGTGGGCACCCAAGCGGACGCGGTCGGCGTCGGCGATGCGGACCCCGCTGGGCACCACGTAGTCGGTCATGCGTGGGAACTTGTCCACGCTGAAGACCTGGACGGGCCCGGAGTCACGCAGCCGCAGACGGGTGCGCTCGAAGTCCTCCACCGGGCAGGGGCCCTCGCTCGTCCATGCGACGTTGTTGAGCACCCCGAAGAGTCCATCGAGGTTGATGGTGTTCGGTTTCACGAGGCGGTGCGAGAGCAGGTGCAGACGCAGATAGGCATCAGGGACATCGGCGGGCGCTGCGTCAAGGTCGATGACCACGTGGACCACTTGTGCACGAACGCCGCGCCGAGGGTCTTCCTTGGCGGCTGCGGCGAGCTCGGCCGGGGCACCGTACGGATCGTCGGCGTCCGCGGGTCCCAACGCCGGGGCGGGAAACCACGTGTCGAGCACCTGCCCGTCCAGCGTCACCGTCGCCAGCCCGTATCCCCATGCGCTGCGCTCGCTCGTCATGGGCACAAGCCTAGGTGAGGGGGCCGATAAGGCGAGCACCCGCCGGATACGCTTCCTCGTATGCCTTCCATGCCGCCTCTCGATCTGGCCACCGACGTCGTCACCCTGACCGCAGCCCTGTGCGACATCGAGTCGGTGAGCGGCAACGAGCAGCAGATCGCGGACGCCATCGAGGCAGTCCTCCGGCCGCTGAGCCACCTTGACGTGACCCGTGACGGGAACACGATCGTCGCCCGTACGAACCTGGGGCGCACCGAGCGGGTCGTGCTGGCCGGTCATCTCGACACCGTTCCGCTGGCCGATCCACCGAACCTCCCGACCCGACGTGAAGGTGACAACCTGATCGGTCGTGGAACGTGCGACATGAAGGGCGGGCTGGCGATCCAGCTGCGTCTCGCTGCCCAGCTGTCAGAACCGTCCCGAGACATCACCTACGTCTTCTACGACTGCGAAGAGGTCGAGATCGAGCGCAACGGTTTGGCGCGGATACGGCGCAACAGCCCGAAGCTGCTGCAGGCTGACTTCGCGGTGCTGCTCGAGCCGACCGACGGGGCCATCGAGGGCGGCTGCAAAGGCACGCTGCGTGTCGATGTCATCGCCAAGGGCAAGGCGGCTCACTCAGCGAGGCCCTGGAACGGCCACAACGCGATCCACGAGGCAGCGACGATTCTGGGACGGTTGGTGGCCTACGAGCCGCAGACCATCGAGGTGGACGGGCTCGACTTCCACGAGGCGCTGAGCGCGGTCGGCATCCGGGGTGGGATCGCGGGCAACGTCATCCCCGACGAGTGCGTGGTCACGGTCAACTACCGTTTCGCTCCCAACATGTCCGGAGCGCAGGCGCTTGCGCACGTGTCCGAGCTCTTCGACGGGTATGCCGTGGAGCTCACCGACACTGCGGATGGTGCTCGGCCCGGGCTTCACCTGTCGGCGGCCAAGGCCTTCGTCGATGCGCTGGCAGTGCCGGTGCGGGCCAAGGAGGGGTGGACCGACGTCGCCCTGTTCTCGCAGCTATCGATCCCAGCAGTGAACTTCGGTCCCGGAGACCCGAACTGGGCCCATCACGACTCCGAGCGCTGCCCTGTGCTGCAGCTGGTCGATGCCGAGGCGGCGTTGTTGCGCTGGCTGGCCTGACGCCCCCTAGATTGGTGCGGTGACCGACAAGAGCTTCGAATACCACACTGGCCCAGTCACCTTGCGACGCAGCAAGGTCCCGCCGACCACGACCGATCAACGGCTGCTGGACAATGTCGGGCCGGCCGACTGGCTGCATGCCGACCCGTGGCGGGTGTTGCGGATCCAGAGCGAGTTCGTCGAGGGTTTTGGCGCCCTCGCCGAGGTCGGCCCTGCCGTCAGCGTGTTTGGCTCGGCGCGCACCAAGCCGGAGCACCCCAACTACGCCCTCGGCGTCGCGGTCGGCAAGGCGCTTGCCGGAGCCGGCTACGCGGTCATCACCGGGGGTGGGCCCGGCTCCATGGAGGCCGCCAACAAGGGTGCCCTCGAGGCGGGTGGCACCTCTGTGGGTCTCGGCATCGAGCTGCCGTTCGAGCAGGGCATGAACCGCTACGTCGACCTCGGCGTCAACTTCCGTTACTTCTTCGCCCGCAAGACCATGTTCGTGAAGTACGCGCAGGGGTTCGTCGTCCTGCCCGGCGGCTTCGGCACCCTGGACGAGCTCTTCGAGGCGGTGACGCTCGTGCAGACCCGCAAGGTCACGTCCTTCCCGCTGGTGCTCATGGGCACGGCGTACTGGGGTGGCCTGCTCGACTGGCTGCGTCAGACGGCCGAGGCCACGGGAACCATCAGCCCGGCCGACATCGACCTCCTGCATGTCACAGATGACGTGGAGGAAGCCGTGCGGATCATCGTCAGGGGGGACGAGGGCTACGTGCCCAAACGTCCTGAATAGCCACCCTTTGTCAGACGATCTTTGGGCATCCTCTGGCTAGCTGGTGAGTCTGCGTCGCATACTGACGCCATGACCATCTCCCCGCTGCCGCATCGGGGGAGCACGTTGCTCGGACGTGACAAGGCGGGCCGACGGCTTCGGGTGTCATCGCATCCCGATGCCGGCCGGGTCGTGCTCTCGATCTGGCAGGACGACGTCTGCCGGGCCACGTTGCGCCTGGCCGAGGAGGACGTCCCCGAGCTGGTCAAGATGTTGAGCTCCTCGCTGATCCAGCCCTCCGCCGAGGAGTCGGACGTCGGCTAGAGCTCAGCGTGGACCTGTTATGGTGCACCAGATTCTTCTTGAGCGTCCTATCTGAGGACCCACCGTGACCGCACGCCGTGTCCCCCGCTGGTCAGAGCTGGCCCCCCTGCTCGGTCACCAGCCCCTTGTCCTCAACCCCACCGAACGACGGCTGTCACGCGCCCACACCATAGGTGACCTGCGCTCGATCGCGCGTCGGCGTACGCCTCGGGCGGTGTTCGACTACACCGATGGGGCAGCAGAGGCAGAGATCAGCCTGCGGCGCGCGCGGGCGGCCTTTCGGAGCGTCGAGTTCAGGCCCGGTGTGCTGCGCGACGTCTCCCGGATCGACCCTTCCACGACGATTCTCGGGAAGCGTTCTGCGCTCCCATTCGTCTTCGCGCCGACCGGCTTCACGCGGATGATGCACCACGAAGGTGAGCGGGCCGTGGTGCGCGTCGCCGACCGCCGGGGGATTCCTTATGCGCTCTCCACCATGGGCACCACCTCCCTGGAGGACATCGCCGCGACGGCGCCGGACGCGCAGCGATGGTTCCAGCTCTACCTGTGGAAGGACCGGGCGGCGAGCGGCGAGCTGCTACGTCGCGCCGCGACGAACGGGTACGACGTGCTGGTCCTGACCGTCGACACCGCCGTCGCCGGGTCCCGGCTGCGGGACGTACGCAACGGGCTGACGATCCCGCCGTCGTTGACGCTGCGCACGATCGCTGACACCGCAACCCACCCACAGTGGTGGTTCAACATGCTCACCACCGAGCCACTGAGCTTCGCGTCGCTCTCGTCCTGGCACGGCACGGTTGCCGATCTGGTCAACGCCATGTTCGACCCGACGGTCGGGCCGGCGGATCTGGACTGGCTGCGGCAGTCGTGGAGCGGCAAGCTCGTGGTCAAGGGGATTCAGACCGTCGAGGATGCACGGATGGTGGTCGACCACGGCGCCGACGCGATCGTGGTGTCCAACCACGGCGGCCGGCAGCTCGATCGGGCGCCCATCCCGCTTCACATGCTGCCCGCCGTGGTCGAGGCCGTCGGAGACCGCGCCGAGGTGTTCCTGGACACCGGTATCACCGGCGGTGCCGACATCGTCGCAGCGCTCGCCCTTGGCGCCACGGCATGCCTCGTGGGCCGGGCCTACCTCTACGGCTTGATGGCCGGCGGAGAGCGAGGCGTCGAGAGGGCCGTAGCGATCCTGGATGACGAGATCGTTCGCACGCTGGCCCTGATCGGGGTCTCGCGGGTCGCCGACCTCAACGCCTCACACGTTGTCCTGCACCCGTAGCCCTACTCGAGGCCGAGGTACGCCTCCACCACGCGGGGGTCGGTGAGCAGCTCCGAGGCTGCGCCCTCGTGTGCGACCTGCCCGGTCTCCAGGACGTACCCGTAGTCAGCTGCCCTCAGCGCACGACGGGCGTTCTGCTCGACGAGCACGACCGTCGTGCCCGACGAGCGAATCTGCGCGATGACTCGGAACACCTCGTCGACGACCTTCGGGGCCAGACCCATTGATGGTTCGTCCATGAGCAGAACAGTCGGCCGGGCGACCAGGGCCCGGGCGATGGCGAGCATCTGCTGCTCGCCGCCGGACAGTGCCCCTGCCGGCAGGGCGCGTCGCTGAGCCAACAGGGGGAACCGCTCGTACATCTCCTTGATCGACGCGGCTTGGGTGGACCGCTGCTGCCACCCACCAAGCTGGAGGTTCTCCTCCACCGTCAGAGTGCCGAGGATCAACCGTCCCTCTGGAACCTGGACCAGCCCGTCGGCGACCAGCCGGTGTGCCGGCCGGCGGGTGACGTCTTTGCCGGCGTACAGGACGCGGCCCGATCGAGGCCGGACCAGCCCGGCGATGGCGTTGAGGATGGAGGTCTTGCCTGCGCCGTTGGCGCCGACGAGGGTGATGAGGGCGCCGGCTTCAGCGTGGAAGGAGACGCCCCGGACAGCCTCGACCTGACCATAGGCGACCACGAGGTCCTCCACGACCAGGATGGGCGTGCTCATGCCGGCTCCGCCTGATCGTCCTCAGCACCGAGATATGCCTCGACGACGCGTGGGTCGCGAGCGATTGTTGCGGGGTCTCCTGCTGCGATCACCTCGCCGAAGTCGAGAACGACGACGCGGGTGCAGGTCTCCAGCACCATGCGAACGTTGTGCTCGATGAGCAAGACGGTGACGCCGTCCTCGGCGAGCGCACGGATGAGGACGGACAAACGGTGGGCCTCGACATGGTTCATACCGGCCGCTGGCTCATCGAGGATCAGCAATGTCGGATGTGCCGCCAGTGCGCGGGCGATCTCCAGCCGACGCTGGTCGCCATACGAGAGGTCGCCGGCCGGAAGACGGGCGCGGTCGGCGAGACCGACGCGGGTCAGCTGCGCGAATGCCTGGCCCAGGGCGCGTTTCTCGTCGCGACGGGCGGAGGGCAGCAGGACCATCCGGCGCAGCAACGTTGGTCGGCTCACGCGGTGGGCTCCGACGAGCACGTTGTCCAACGCACTCAGACGGTTGAAAAGCTTGATCTGCTGGAACGTTCGGCTGACCCCGGCCAGGGCGATGCGGTGGGCGGGTACGCCGGAGCCAAGGGGGATCCCGACCACCGTCCCTTCACCGCCACTGGGGGGCACGAGCCCGGACACGATGTTGACCAACGTGGTCTTGCCGGCACCATTGGGACCGATGAGACCCACGATCTCACCCGCTGCGATGTCGAGGTCGACGTCGCGTACCGCATGGACTCCGCCATACTCCTTCCTGATGGCTCGCAGACTGGCGATCGGCGTTCCTGGCGCAGGCAGCGGCGGCAGATCGGGTGGTGCGTCGGGGTGCGCCATGGCCCTCCGCCGCCGGTGCGGGATGAGGGCGGCGAGGCCACCGGGTAGAAACAAGATCACCAGCAGCAGCAACAAGCCGGAGACGAAGGGGCGGATCCAGCCTGCCTCCACCCCGATCGCCCTCTGCAGCTCGGGCAGCCAGGTCAGGAAGGTGCTGCCGAGCAGCGGCCCGATAAAGAGGGTCGTGCCACCGACGACCGCGGTCACGAGTCCGTCGACCGCAGTTGAGAACCCGAACGCGTTGGGATCGGCGAAGCGGACGAAGTAGGCGAGCAGGACTCCATACAGTCCGGCGACCGCGCCCGAGGTGACGAAAGAAATCATCCGGTGCCTGGTGACGTCGATCCCCATCGCCTTGGCTGCGAGCTCGTCCTCGCGGATGGCGGCCAGGGCCCGGCCCAGTCGCGACCCGCCCAGACGCCAGAACCAGTAAGCGACGACCGCGAGGGCCAGCCACGCCTCTGGGATGCCGACCAGCTTGGGGAAGGACAACCCCTGTGCCCCGCCGGTCCACGACTGGTTGATCAGAAGGATGCGCACGACCTCACCGAAGGCGAGCGTCGCGATCGCCAAGAACACCCCACGCAGCCGCATCACGGGCAGACCGAGCAGGAAGGCGAGGGCCGCCCCCACGGCCATACCGACGGCGATGCCAACCACCAGACGAGGTATGACGCCGAACAGCGGCGCGGCCGGGACGACAAGCGAGGAGGTGAACGCCCCCGCCGAGGCAAGACCGGCTTGGGCGAGGCTCAGCTGCCCAGCCATGAGCACCGCGTAGAACGAGTATGCGAAGACGCCGGTGAGCGCCATGAACGTGATCGTTGAGGCGTACGAATCGAGGAACCCGGCCATCAGATCTCGCGGACCTGGCGGGCCCCGAAGATGCCTTGCGGACGAAGCAACAGGATGGAGAACAACAGCCCGAACGCAATGACATCGCGCCACGACGAACCGACGTAGGTGACCGCGAAGACCTCGGCCAGGCCGACGAGCAGCCCGCCGAGCATGGCTCCGGGCAAGGACCCGAGGCCGCCGACGATGATCACGGCGAGACCCTTGAGCTCGATGCTGGACCCCATGGAAATCTGGGCGCTGTTGACGTTGAGGGCGAACAGCACTCCGGCGACCCCACCCAGGGCGGTGGAGAGCGCGAAGGTGAGTGCGGTGACCCGGTCGACGTCGACCCCGAGTACCGCGGCAGCGTGTGGGTTCTCCGCGACCGCGCGCATCCCGCGCCCCAGCCTGGATCGGGAGACCATCAGCGTCAGCCCCACCATGAGCGCGAACGCCACCACCACGATGACAAGCTGGAGAACGGAGAAGACGGCGCCGGCGAACTCAAGCCGTTGCTGCGGAAACGCATCGGGAGGAAAGCGCCGCGTGTCGGGACCGAAGCCTGCTTGCAGCAGGGCGAGGAACATCGCGCCGAGCGCAATCGAGGAGATCAGGCCCGCGAAGTGCGCGTCGTGCCGACCCTTGAGGGGGCGGAAGGCCACCCGCTCGATCACCAGCCCGAGTAGGCCGCCGAACACGAAGATGATCGGCAAGGTGACCCAGATCGAGAGACCGAAACGGGCGACCAGCTCGATTCCGACGAAAGCCGACGCGCTGAACACGGCCGAGTGCGCCAGGTTGAGCCGGTCGAGGACCCCGAACACCAACGTGAAGCCGATCGCGAACAGGGCATATATCGAGCCGAGGAAGATCCCGTTGAGGAGCTGCTGCATGGGCGGGCTACTTCAGCACGGCGAACTTGCCGCTCTCCACGACCTGAACCACAGCCGGAGTGTCCGCGTCACGGGTCGCCGACATGGTGAACTTGCCGAGCGCCGTCGGCACGTCCTTGAGCTCAGCGAGGTGCTTCTTGATGTCCTCACGCTCGCCGGAGCAACCGGCCCGGACTGCGGCGTCGACGAGCTTCAGCCCGGTGTAAGCCTGTGCTGCGAACTGGTCGGGGTCGGCGGAGTACTTTGCGCGGTAGGCCGTCAGGAAAGCTGCGTTCTCCGCCCCGGACGACGCCGAGTTCCATGCGGCGCCAACGACGACCCCGTCGGCGGCCTTGCCCGCGCCGGCCATGAGCTTCGGAGAGTTGAACCCGTTGCCGCCGATGATTGGCACGGTGATGCCCACCTCGCGGGCCTGGGTGACCAGTGGCACCGCTGCTTCGATCAGCGCTGAGGTGATCAACGCATCCGGCGCGGAAGCTTTGGCGACGGCCAGCTGGGCGCGGAAGTCGGTGTCCGACTTGGAGAACGTGATCGTCTTGGTGATCGTGATGCCGTTCGCGTCGAGCGCCTTCTTGAATGCCTGATAGCCGGACTCGGTGAACGCGTCGTCGTTGCTGTACATAACAACCACCTTGGACAGCCCGAACTTGTCCTTGGCCGCCTTGATCGTCTGCGGGATGACCGCACCCTCGGTGAGGGAGTCGCGGAAGATGTAGTCCCCGATCTCGGTGATGCCGGCGGCGGTGTTGGAGACCGCCAGGACCGGGGTCTTGCCCTCCTGGGCGACCGGGTCTGTCTGCTTTGCCGTGTTGGACAGTGTCGGACCGATGATCAGGCTCTTCTTGTCCTTGGTCACGAAGCCCTCGAAGACCGCGATGCCTTGCTGTGGATCAGTGGCGTCGTCCTCGATCTTCACGTCGTAGGTCACCCCACCCTTGGCCTTCAGCTCTTCGGCAGCGAGCTCGAGGCCCTTCTTCTGCGACTCTCCATAGCTGGCGGCCGCGCCCGTGAGGCTGAAGACCGCTCCGATCGGGATTGGCGTGGTGATCTTGCAGGTGTCGCCGGTGCCGGTCCCCTTCAGGGCGCTGGTGCCGCCACCGCCCCCGGTGGTCGCGGTGTTGCCCGAACCGCAGGCGCTGAGCGCCAGTGCAAGCACGGCTGCCCCGGCGATGGACCCAGAGAGACGGCGCATGACTACTCCTTTGAAGGTGAAACTGGACCGTCCCACGCAGAGGTTCGGAGGGGCAGGTTCGGAGGGGGGCATTGTTGCACGAACAGTATCAAACCGTGTCATAGGTCACACCAGAGGGGTGACTCAGGTCACAAACAGGAGGGTCACTAAGCGAGCGCTCGCCGAGCCAGGGCTGGTATCCCGGTTCGCAGCCCGGCGATCATGTCCAGCACCTGGCGGGTCTGCGCGACGTCGTGCGCACGCACCATTCGAACGCCCTCCCATGCTGCGACGGCGGTGATGGCAAGGGTGCCGATGATCCGGTCGGACTTGCGGCCATCCAGCCCGAGGGTCTCGGCGATGAACTTCTTGTTGGAGACGGCGAGCAGCACCGGCCATCCGGTCTCGACCAGGGCGCTGATCTGGCCGGTTATCTGTAGGGAGTGGTAGGTGTTCTTGCCGAAGTCCTGGGCGGCATCGATCAACAAACCGTCCTCGCGCACCCCTGCTGCCAGCGCTGCATCGGCCTGACGGGTCAGGTCCGCGAGAGTCTCGGCGACCACGTCGTCGTAGCGGACACGGTGCGGGTCGGTGCGCGGTGGATGGCCACCGGTATGGGCGCACAGGTAGCCGACACCATGAGCTCCGGCCACTGCTGAGAGCTCGGGGTCGTGACCCGCCCAGGCGTCATTGATCAGGTCCGCGCCGGCCTCACACGCCGCGTCGGCAACGCTCGCGCGCCAGGTGTCGACGCTGATCACCAGGTCGGGATAGGCCGCGCGGATCGCCGCGACGAACGGCACGACCCTGCGCAGCTCCTCGACGGCGCTGACCTCCGGCCCCGGGCCGGCCTTGACCCCGCCGACGTCCACCGCATCCGCGCCATCAGTCACGGCTCGTTCGACGGCCGTGATGGCGGTTTCATCGTCGAGGTAGCGACCCTCGTCGTAGAAGGAGTCGGGCGTGCGGTTGATGATCGCCATCAGGCCGGTCTCACCCGGGCTGAACGTGCGGCCGCGCAGGCGGAGGTCGCGACCGGGGGGAACGTCGTGAGGCATGACACGATCATGTCGTGATCGTCTTCTTCCTGCTCATCGTGGTTCTGCTTATCGGGCTGACCGCCGCTGCCGTCATGGGCAGGATCGGTGGATTCATGGCCGAGCCCACGTCCAGCCAGTCGTTCCCGGGCGTGTCAGGTGTGCTGGGCGATGCGGTGGGGTCGGTGTCGGCGGCCGACGTCGGGCAGCTGCGATTCGACCAGGCGTTGCGCGGATACCGCATGGACCAGGTCGACGAGGTGGTTGACGCGCTGATCGCACGGGTTCGCGAGCTCGAGGCAGGGTCCCCGGCGGGTGCCGACGGCATCTCACAGGGGTTCTCACGCGGTTTGTCACCCGATGTCTCACCCGGCGAATACGGCGACACCCAGGAGCAGTGACCGACCGATGGCAACGTTCACGATCGAGCGTGTCGTTGCAGCGCCGCCAGCGAAGGTCTGGGAGATCATCACCGACTGGGCCGGCTACGCGCGCTGGATTCCGCTGACCACCATGCGCCTCGACCCGGGTCCGACAGCGGTCGGCTGGTCGTTCGCCGGGCTTACCGGTGTTGGCCGGTTGCGCTTCTCCGATGTCATGCGCATCACGGACTGGGCTCCCCCAACTGGCTTGGGGTCAGGGACGTTGCGTCTGGTCAAGGTGGGGCGCGTGCTGGCCGGATGGGCGGAGGTGAGCGTGCTGCCCATTGCCAACGGCGAACAGACGCACCTGGTGTGGCGCGAGAACATCGTCATCAGGCCGGTCGTTCTTGGCAGGCTGTTGGTCCCACTCACCGACCGCATCAACCGGGCTTTGTTCGACAGGGCGGTTGGCGCCATGGCGGCCGAGGCAGTGCACGCCTCCGCCCAACCTGACCCGGGCCGACGTTGAGCGCCGAAGGTCTTGTGGTCGACGACCGCGGCGTGGCTCGTTGCGGGTGGGCCGCGGGCACCGACGACTACATGGCCTACCACGACGACGAGTGGGGGATCGTGGTTCACGGCGAGACCCGGCTCTATGAACGCATGACGTTGGAAGCATTCCAGTCGGGTTTGTCCTGGCTCACGATCCTGCGCAAACGCGAGGGCTTTCGCGCGGCCTTCGCCGGGTTCGATACCGATGTGGTCGCAGCCTTCGGCGAGCCCGACGTCGAACGTCTGATGGCAGATACATCCATCGTCCGCAACCAGCTCAAGATCAGGGCCGCCATCACCAACGCCCAAGCCGTCGTTCGCCTGCGTGGCAACGGTGGGCTCGATGAGCTGTTCTGGTCTTTCGCGCCTGCGGTGCGCCGACGACCGCGCACTCCAGCCGATATCCCCGCGACCACCGATGAGTCCATCGTGTTGGCTAAGACGTTGAAGCGTAACGGTTTTGCCTTTGTCGGGCCTACCACCATGTATGCCGCGATGCAGGCATGCGGGCTCGTGGACGATCACCTGGTGGGCTGCCACAGGGGCGGAGGATGAGGGCGCTCTGGTCGATCAACAGGGAGCCGGAGTCGATCGAGGAGCCCGGCTCGGTCCGCAAGCTGCCCGATGACGGCACTGGGACTGTGACTCCCGTGCGCTCGACCTGGGAGCGAGTGCTGCCGTGGGTGATGTCGTTGGTGTTCGCTGGTCTTTACGCGACGATCTCGGTGGCCGGCTTCGAACGCCTGCAGGTGCGGTCGTTCGACCTGGGGATATTCGAGCAGGCAATCCGTCACTACGCCCACCTGCAGGCACCGATCGTCGACCTCGAGGGTGCCGGTCACAACTTCCTGGGCGACCACTGGAGCCCGGCGATCGCGGTCTTCGCACCCTTCTATCGGCTTTTCCCCACCCCCGTCACGCTTCTCGTCGGCCAGGCCCTGGCGATCGCTCTGGCGGTTGTCCCCATCACCCGGTCGGGGATGCGTCACCTGGGCCGCTGGTCCGGGGTGGCTGTCGGTCTGGCGTTCGGCATGTCCTACGGCATCCAGGCCGCCGTGAACTTCGATGTCCATGAGGTGTGTCTGGCGGTGCCGTTGCTGGCGTTCGCACTTGAGGCGCTCCTGGCACGACGCTGGACCGCAGTGGTGGCGTGGGCGGCCCCTCTCGTCCTGGTGAAGGAAGACCTCGGACTTACCGTCGCCGCCCTCGGGCTGGTGCTCGTGCTGGTCGGTGCCAGGAGATGGGGTCTCGGCCTGGTGGCCTTCGGACTCGCATCGGTCGCGCTCACGATGACCGTCCTGATCCCGCACTTCGCCGCGGAAGCGGGTAGCTCCCGCTTGTCCGAGCTGTCGTCTCAGTCGGCGGCAGGAGACTCTCTGCTGCACCGCATTCTCAGTCTGCCTCTCAATGTGGTGCATTCAGAGCCCAAAGCAACCACGGTGCTGTTGTTGTTGGGGGTGACGGCGTTCCTGGCTATGCGATCGCCCGTGCTGATCATGGTTCTGCCGACGCTGGGATGGCGCTTTCTCTCGACCAACGAGTTCTTCTGGGGACAGTCGTTCCACTACGACGTGGTGCTGATGCCGATCGTGTTCGCTGCGCTGATCGACGGTGCGATGCGGGCGCGGCGCGACGGCTGGCGACTGGTGCGGTGGTATGCCCGTGCGGCGCCGACCCTGGCTCTGCTCGTCGGGCTGTTTCTCTGCACGCGCTACCCGTTCCGCGACCTCGTCAATCCCGCCAGCTACCAGCCGAGCCCTCGAGCCCAGGCGGCCGAGCGGATCCTGTCCAAGATTCCCGACGGCGCAACGGTCGAGACCGACCTCGGCCTGCTCGCCCAGCTCACGGACCGAACCCGGGTGTTCTTCGCAGGCATGGCCGCACCGGTCGTGCCGCAGTTCGTCCTGATCTCCCACACGGACGAGAGCACGGCGCGTGACCCAGCGGCATACGCCGAGTCCTTGCACCCCGGCACGACGTACGTGCTCGTGCTCGCCGAGGGCGGCTACACCTTGTTGCGACGCGTCCCCTGAACGGGCAGTCGGTTTGTCAGCGACCGTGGAAGGTCGGCTGCTCCTTGGCGATGAACGCCGCCACCGCCGCGGCGTGGTCCTGGCTCGCGCCGGTGACGGCCATCTGGTCGGCTTCCTGGGCCAGGGACTCACTCAGCGGGTGACCTGCCGAGAACGCCACCGAGCGCCGGATGGAGCCGTAGGCCATGGTGGGGCCGGCCGCGAGGGTCCGGGCAAGCTCACCGACCACGGCGGGAAGCTCCTCAGCGGTCACCACGCGGTTGACCATGCCGAGCTCGAGCGCTTCGGCCGCCGGGACGGTGCGCGGGAACATCAGCAGCTCCTTGGCCTTCGCAATGCCGATGAGTCGCGGCAGGGTCCAGCTGGCACCTGAGTCGCAGGACAAGGCGATGCCGGCAAACGCCATGTTGAAGCCGCCGGTGTCGACGATGATGCGCTGATCGGCGGCGAACGCGAAGGACGCACCCGCACCTGCGGCGACGCCGTTGATCGCCGCGATGACGGGCTTGTTCATGGTCGAGAGCAGCTCGACGATGGGGTTGTAGTGCTCTGGCACGGTCGACCAGAGCGAGTCGTCGTGACGTGCGAGGAGACCGATGTGTTCGCGCAGGTCCTGACCCACGCAAAAAGCCCGTCCGGTGCCCGTCAGCACGACGCAGCGGGCTGCTGGATCCTGGGCCACCTGCCGCACGGTCGCGAGCAGGAGATCCTTGGTGGCGATGTCCAGCGCATTCATTGCCTCGGGGCGGTTCAACGTGATGGTGGCGACGCCGTCCGCGAGGTCCAACAACACCGAAACCGGCGACGCAGGCGATGCCGGCGAGGTGGCTGTGTCGGGCGAGGTATCAGGCGAGGCATCGGGCTTGGTCATTGTTCTGTCCGCTCCTTGTTATGGCGTCATCGTTCTGGTGCCAGCGCACAGTCTGTCTCATCAGGATTTCGTGCTGGGGGACGTTCGCGCGATAATGATGACCAAAGGTGTGTGCCGAATGGCTAGGGCCCAGGTGGGCGCTGCGCACGCGAAGGTCTCACTCGTAAGCAACGGAAGAGGGATACCCCATGGCGGCGATGAAGCCGAGGACCGGAGACGGGCCGCTCGAGGTCACCAAGGAAGGCCGCGGGATCGTGCTCCGCATGCCGATCGAGGGTGGTGGCCGCTTGGTTGTCGAGATGACGCCAGACGAAGCAGCCGCGTTGGGCGAGGCCATCAGGAGCTGCCCCGGCGTCGTCTGAGACGTTCTCGGCTGAGACGTCCCCGGATGTCATGGCCCCACGTGCTGATGAGCCCCGACCGGATCCCGGTCGGGGCTCACTGCGCTCAGTAGTAGTGCTTGCGTCCGCCGACGGCGCGGCCCATCGAGCCGAGGATCCACAGGATGACGCCAACGACCACAAGGAAGTAGCCGATGGTCTTCAAGATCGCGAGGCCAGATACGAGCCAGCCGAGGATGATCAGGACGACTCCGAAAGTGATCATCGGGGTTTCCCTTCGTGTGCGCGGGCGCCCTGGTTGGGCAGTGGACAAGGAAGATAACAGACAAACCTCACCAAAGGAGAGTCCGGGTGGGACCATTCTCCCACCGGCTGGCCAGGCGCTTATGAGGCGGTTTGGCCTGCACTCCGGCTACCCTTGGGGTGTCCACGAACTCACGGAGGGGAGCAACTGATGAGAATCGGTTCCAGCTTGGCGTTGATCGCAGTCGGGGCGATCCTGAAGTTCGCAATCTCCTGGTCGACCAGCGGGATAAACCTGTCCAACGTGGGCGTCATCCTCATGGTGGTCGGGGTCGCCGGGTTGGTCATCTCGCTCGTTCTGGCCAACACCGCACGGCGCACGGACGTGGTGACTCACACGGTGCGCGAGGACTCCACAGAGCAGCCTCGCGGTGATGACCCGCGCCTCTGACGAGGTCGTCATTGCACGCCCTGCCACCCAGGTTTGGTGGCCGATCCCGGAACAACTGCCCGATCCCGGAACAACTGCCTGACGGAGGTCGCACGTGAGTGCTGGTTATGGGCTGAGCGTGCGATGGTCCCTCGAAGGCGCTGCAGGGGGCGTCGAGCAGGCGTTGCGGGAGTACGTCGTCGGGACCTCGATGGCGCGGTTCGCCGTGCGTGGGGGGCTTGCGTTCAAGACCTGGCGGATGCGCTCGGGCCAGTGGTTCGAGGGGACGTACGTGTGGGACACGCAGGTGGCGCGCGATGTGTTCGCCGAGTCGTTCGCGGCTGAGGCTGCCGGGTCGCCCGTCAGCCGGTTGGTCGGGTCGCCGCCGCTGTGGATCGAGCCTTTCGAGGTCGTCGCCATCGTTGAAGGCCCCGAGGGCTTCCGTGAGGGTGCCGGGCCAGGTGAATAGCCGGTCGTGCTCGGGCAGACCGCGGGAGTCTGACCTCTAGCGCTTGACCGCTGCCAGGACGCCGTCGCCCACGGGCAAGAGGGCGGAAAGCAGCGAATCGTTGTCGCGCAGCGCCTTGCCGAGGTCTCGGAGAATCGTCGTGGTCTCATCCCGAGCGGCGGGATCGGCGACCGTGTCGTGCCACAGCATGTTGTCCAGGGCCAGGACTCCGCCAGGGCGCAGCAGACGCAGAGCCTGCTCGACATACAGCGGGTACTCCGTCTTGTCGCCGTCGATGACGACCATGTCGTATGCCCCGTCGGTCAGGCGGGGGAGCACGTCCAGGGCCCGCCCCGTGATGACGCGGGTGCGCTGCTGTGGGACACCTGC
>PKWT01000086.1 GCA_003132125.1 Micrococcales bacterium
CGCAGCGAAGTCACCAGGGACCCACGGCGCGATCTGTTCCTGGACCGCGCGCATGAAGTCCGACACCGCGACGATGGGACCGGGTGCGTCCTTGAGCCGCTGGGTCACATAGGGCACCCGCTCGGGCTCGTCGGGATGCAGGAACGCCAACTCGTCCGCCGCCAGGCCGTCGCGCCGCAGCTCGCCCCACGAGGTCACCGACCAGACGTCCGCGACGACGCCCCAGTCGTTGCGCAGCAGCTCCTGAGCCTCCAGGATCCACGGCACGCCGACGCCGGAGCCGAGCAGCTGGACCCGGCGCGCGTCGTCGGGCAGCCCTTCTCCGGAGCCCGGCGCGAGCAGGTACATTCCGCGCCGGATCCCTTCAGCGTCAACGTTCTCCGGCTCGGCCGGCTGGACGTTCGGCTCGTTGTAGACCGTGATGTAGTAGATGACGTTCTCGGGCTGTTCGCCATACATCCGGCGCAGNNCCGCGGCTCATCTGGTCGGCGGCCGCCCAGAGGGAGTCGCCGGTGCGCTGGAACCCGAACATCGAGTAGAAGATGTAGATCGGGATCATCGGCTCGCCATGGGTGGCGTAGGACGTCCCCGCGGCGGTGAACGCCGCCACCGAACCGGCCTCGTTGATGCCGAGGTGCAGGATCTGACCCTCGACCGACTCCTTGTAGGCCAGCATCAGATCGGCATCGACCGAGGTGTAGTGCTGGCCATGGGGGTTGTAGATCTTGATCGTCGGGAAGAACGAGTCCATGCCGAAGGTGCGAGCCTCGTCGGGGATGATCGGGACGACGCGGCGACCGAACTCCTTTTCGCGCATCATGTCCCGAAGCAGCCGCACGAAGGCCATCGTCGTGGCGATCTGCTGCTTGCCCGACCCACGTTTGACGACGTCGTACACGCTGTCGTCGGGCAGCTTCAGTGGTGCATGCTCCACCCTGCGGTGGGGCAGCGGTCCGCCTAGCTTGGCGCGCCGTTCCTTCAGGTACAGGATCGCAGGGTCGTCCGCGCCGGGGTGGTAGTACGGCGGGAGATACGGGTCGGCTTCAAGCTGCTCGTCGCTGATCGGGATCCGCAGAGTGTCACGCAGGCCCTTGAGGTCGGTCAGGGTCAGCTTCTTCATCTGGTGCGTGGCATTGCGTCCGGAGAACTGCGTGCCGAGGCTGTAGCCCTTGATCGTCTTGGCGAGGATGACGGTGGGCTGGCCGCTGTGTTCCATAGATGCTTTGTAGGCCGCATAGACCTTGTGGTAGTCGTGCCCGCCGCGCTTGAGCCTCCAGATGTCGTCGTCGGACATCTTCTCGACCATCTTGCGGGTGCGCGGGTCGCCGCCGAAGAAGTGCTCGCGGACGTATGCGCCGTCGTTGGCGCGGAACGTCTGGTAGTCGCCATCGGGTGTGGTGTTCATCAGGTTCACCAGAGCGCCGTCGCGGTCCTGGGCCAGCAGCGGGTCCCACCCGCGGCCCCAGATGACCTTGATGACGTTCCAGCCGGCACCGCGGAAGGTTGCTTCGAGCTCCTGGATGATCTTGCCGTTGCCGCGGACNNGACTCGGGCTCGTCCATCTCGCCGTCACCCAGGAAGGCCCAGACGTGCTGCTGGGAGGTGTCCTTGATGCCGCGGTTGTGCAGATACCGGTTGAACTGCGCCTGGTGGATGGCATTCATCGGGCCCAGGCCCATGGAAACGGTCGGGAACTCCCAGAAGTCCGGCATGAGGCGCGGGTGCGGGTAGGACGACAGCGCCACCGGCTGGCCGTCCACCACGTGGCTGTGCTCCTGACGGAACCCGTCGAGCTGGGCCTCGGACAACCGACCCTCGAGGAACGCCCGGGCGTAGATGCCGGGGGAAGCATGGCCCTGGACGTAGATCTGGTCGCCACCGCCTTCGTGGTCACGGCCACGGAAGAAGTGGTTGAAGCCGACCTCAAACAGGGTGGCGGCCGATGCATATGAAGAGATGTGACCACCGACGCCGATCCCGGGACGCTGCGCGCGGTGCACCATGATCGCGGCGTTCCAGCGGATGAAGGCGCGGTAGCGACGCTCGACCTCCTCGTCGCCGGGGAACCACGGCTCGGCCTCGGGATCGATGGTGTTGATGTAGTTCGTCGTGGTCAGCGAGGGCACCCCCACCTGGCGCTCGCGGGCTCGTTCGAGCAGCTTGCGCACCAGATATCGGGCCCGGGTGCGGCCGACCTCGTCGATGACGGCGTCCAGGGAGTCCAGCCACTCCTGGGTCTCCTCGGGGTCGATGTCCGGGATCCGACTCGGGATGCCGTTGAGGATGGGTCCGGCTTCGTCGCGTGCCATCGAGCTGTGTCCTTTCTCGTGACGAGCGTGTCACTGACGAGCGTGTCACTGCCGTCGGCGATGGTCGATGTTGTCGCGGGGTGCGCTCAAGTGACGTCCGCCATCCTCTAACAAATCGCGCAAACGTCACAACGTGGAGGGGCTACTGGCCGGTATGACCAGTCGGGCTGCCCCGCAGTGATGGTATTTCCCGTGTCTGCTTGCAAGATTCACCCAGACCTAGTGGACTACGCACAGGAGTATCCAACGATCGAGGCGCGAGCCGAGGTCCATGTCAGAGGGGAACACTCGTGGTTGCGACCGCGGAAGCCGCGGCGGCGAACGGTTCGGTGGCCAAGCTTGGCTTTGCCGCTGGACAGGTAGTCCAGGAGTACGGATATGACCAGGACGTCGATGAGGACTTCCGTCTGGCGATCGAGGAGATCTGTGGCTCCGAGCTCGAGGACGAGAACTACGGCGACGTCGTCGATGCGGTGGTCCTGTGGTGGCGCGAGGATGACGGCGACCTCATCGACGCTCTGGTGGACGCGCTGACCAACCTTGCCGAGCGGGGGTTCATCGTGCTTCTCACGCCCAAGGCTGGGCGGGTGGGACAGGTCGATCCCAGCGACATCCAGGAGGCAGCCGTGACGACAGGACTCCATACTTCTGGCAGCACGAATGCCGCCAGAGACTGGAACGGCACCCGTCTGGTCGCCCCCAAGTCAGCCCGCCGCTGACGTTGGCAGGCCGCTCAGGTGACTGCCGGCATACCTCGTTGGTGGCTGCTGACAGACTGGGGCCATGACGAGCACCCAGGGAACCACCACCGCACGCGAGGTGCTCACAGTCGGAGAGGCCGCTCCTGACTTCACCCTGAGGGACCAGAACGGCAAACCGGTGTCACTGTCCGACTACCGGGGCGTCAAGAGCGTCGTGCTGGTCTTCTACCCGTTTGCGTTCTCCGGCATCTGCACCGGCGAGCTGTGCGAGATCCGCGACGACCTCGGCGCCTTCGAGAGTGACGACGTCCAGGTTCTGACCATCTCGTGCGATCACATGTTCACCCAGCGGGCATGGTCTGACGATCAGGGCTACTTCTTTCCGTTGCTCAGCGACTACTGGCCGCACGGTGGGACCGCCCAGGCTTACGGGGTCTTCGATGAGTCTGGCGGGTTCGCCAATCGTGGGACGTTCCTGATCGATCGTGACGGAGTCGTGCGGTGGTCGTTGGTCAACGGAAGCTCCGAGAAGCGTGACTTCAGCGGCTATCGCGCCGCTCTCAAGGAGCTGATTGGTTCAGTTGGCTGACCAGCTTGACGGTGGCGCGTAACGCCTTTGGGGGCCTGTAGCTCAGTTGGTAGAGCACCGCGTTTACACCGCGGCTGTCGTCGGTTCGAGCCCGGCCGGGCCCACGTGCATCACCGCAGTCGTGAACTGAGGGATCAGAGCTCACCGCCAGACAACGCCAACAGCGCCCTGCCTCCTCATCCGAGGCGGGGCGCTGTTGGGGTCTTGTCTCAGCGTGTTGTCAGGTGTTGCGGTTGTCGTCCACCCAGTCCGCGGCGGCGAGCAACGCACGCGCGACCGATCGTGCATGCACCGGCGTCAGGAACTCCTGGTGGTCGGCAGACAGCCACACGCCCACATCGCCAAACTCGTTCTTCATGGCGGCGACGTCGGCCGAGAAACGATCCTCGCCTCGCATCGGTGGCCAGTGTGGCCCGTAGTGCCTGATCGGTTCGGGTTCCCCTTCGGGGTGATCGGAGTGACACCAGCTCGGGCAGGTTGTGGAGGTCATGGCATCAGTCTGCTCCTTCCGCAGGATCGCAGGTACAACAGATGGGACATAGCGAGGTGGGGCAACTGGTTCGA
>PKWT01000358.1 GCA_003132125.1 Micrococcales bacterium
CGCTTGACCGCGAGCGGACGTGCAACGCCTGACCGGCTGTCCGGAAGAACGACAAGGGCCAGCTTTCCCCGACGGGGGCGGGCGCCATACAGGACCAGGAGACGGTCGCCCTCATGCAGGGTCGGCTCCATGGAGCGACCATGCACGAGGGCAATCCCGAGCTTGCGCAACGCTATTCGACTTCGTTGAGACCCGGGTCCGTTCCGAGGTGGTGCTTCTCGGCGATGATCGCGTCCCGCAGCGACTCGGGGACGTGCTCGACCGCCTGCGGCTCGGACTGCACCCGGCGCAGGAATGACCTGGTGCGCTCGTGCTGCGGGTTGTTGATGACCGACGTGGGGTCGCCCTGCTCGACGACGACACCGCCATCCATGAACACGACGTGGTCGGCGACCTCACGGGCGAAGCTCATCTCGTGGGTCACCACGATCATGGTCATGCCCTCCGTGGCGAGCTCTCGCATGACGGCGAGCACCTCGCCGACCAGTTCGGGGTCGAGGGCCGAGGTGGGCTCGTCGAAGAGCATCAGCTTGGGCTGCATGGCCAGGGCGCGAGCGATGGCAACCCGCTGCTGCTGACCGCCGGATAGCTGTGCAGGGTAGGCAGCAGGTTTGTCCTGCAGGCCGACTCGCGCCAGCATGGCGATGGCGCGCTCGCGCGCCTGTGCCTTGTTCTCGCCCTTGACCTGGATGGGGGCTTCCATGATGTTCTCTACCGTGGTCTTGTGCGGGAAGAGGTTGAACCGCTGGAAGACCATGCCGATCTCGCGACGCTGCGCCGCGATGGCCTTGTTCGTGAGGCGGTGCAGTGTGCCGGCCCGCTCCTCGTACCCCATCAGCTCGCCGTCGACCCAGATGCGGCCGCCGTCGATGGTCTCGAGCTGGTTGATGCAGCGCAGGAAGGTCGTCTTGCCCGAGCCGGAGGGACCCAGCAGACAGACCACCTGGCCCTTGCGGACGTCGAGGTCGATGCCCTTGAGGACCTCGACCCCATGAAAGGCCTTGGTGACGTTGACCGCGTGCACGAGCGGCAGGCCGGCGTCGATTTCTGTGGTGGGAGCTGACATCACGCGCCACCCATCCCGGCGCCGCGGGCGAACCGTTTGTTCTTGGGCTTCTTCTCACCGAAGCCGCGACCGAAATGCCGCTCGAGGTAGTACTGGCCGACCATGAGAATGCTGCAGATGATGAGGTACCAGATCGTCGCGGCGACGTAGGCCGGCATGATCTTGAACGCCTGGTTGCCGATCTGCTGGGCCTGGTAGAAAAGCTCGCCGATGATCGGGATGGCGACGAGCAACGACGTGTCCTTGACCATCGCAATGGTCTCGTTGCCGGTGGGGGGCACGATGACCCGCATGGCCTGGGGCAGAACGATCCGCCGCATCGTCTTACCGGTGTTCATACCGAGTGCCTGCGCCGCCTCCGCCTGCCCCTTGTCGACGGACAGGATGCCCGCTCTCGCGATCTCGGCCATGTAGGCGGCTTCAGACAGCCCCAGTCCGATGATGCCGAAGATGATGCTGTTGGACAGTGCGTTGATGTCGAGGCCGAAGAAGGTCAGGTCGGAGCTGAGCCCCAGCGCGTGGGCGAACTGTTGGCCGAAGGGCACCCCGATGCGCAGCGTGCTGTAGAGGTAACCGATGCCAGTGCCGATGATCGCCAGCAGGACGTAGCGGGGGATGGCGCGGAAGAACCAGGTGTAGGCGAAGGACACCCAGCGCAGAACAGGGTTGTCGGACAAGCGCATGATCGCCACCAGGATGCCCAGGCCCACGCCGATGATCATGGCGCCGATTGTCCCGATGATCGTGCCCTTCCACAGACCCTCAAGGACGGGGTTCTGGTTCATGACCTGGAGGGCGAAGCCCCAGTCCCACCGTTTGTTGGTGATGAACGAGCTGAGCATCATCGCGACCACTACGGCAATGAGAGCCAACGCAACCCACCGCCATGGGTGCCGTACCGGCCGGGCCTCGATGAGGCCCGGCCGTTCAGCTGGGGCGGATGCGCTCACGGGTTGACGGCGAAGTCGCTGATCGCTCCGGTCTCGTTGCCCCAGGTGCTGAGCGCTTGCTTGTAGGCGCCGCTGCTGTCGAGCGCCTTGAGCGCGTCAACGATGGCCTGGGCGAAATCGGTCTCGGCCTTGGGAATCACAAAGCCATAGGGAGCTGAGTCGTAGACCGCTCCGAGCGCCTCGAGCTGGCCTCCGGTCTGCTTCACGGCGTACAGGCACACGGGGGAGTCCGCGAGCATGGCGTCGGCCTTGCCGCTGACGAGGTCGGCGGTGACCTTGGCCTGGGCCTGCTCGACGATCTGGGTGATCGGCTTCTTGCCGGCGGCAGTGCACTTCTTGCTCCGAGCGGTCAGGTCATCGATCTGGACCGTGTTCTTCTGTACGCCGATGTTCAGGCCGCAGGCGTTCTCAGGGTCGACCTTCTTGGGGTTGCCCTTGACTACCGCCCACTGGGTGCCGGCGTTGAAGTAGCTCACCATGTTGACCTGCTTCTTGCGGTCGGCATTGATGGTGAAGCTCGAGACACCGACGTCGAACTTGCCGCTTCCGACGCCGAGGATGATCGAACCGAAGTCGGCGGGCACCCATTCGGTGGTGACGCCGAACTTCTGCGCCACAGCATTGAAGATGTCGACGTCCATGCCCTGGACGGTCTTGCCGTCGCCGGCAAGGAACTCGTTGGGGGCATAGGTCGCGTCCACACCGACGACGATCTTGCCGGCGGCCTTGATCTTGGCGGGCAGCTTGTCGGCGAGGCTGACTTCCTTGGTCTGGGCCACCGTCGCCTTGGGGGTGGTGCCAGAGGTGGACAGCGAGTTGGAGCCGCAGGCGCTGAGAGCAAGGCCAACGATCGCAACACTCGCAGTGAGCGTGATCGCGGGGGAGAGACGACGGACCATCTGAGGGTTCCTTCCACATGCTGAACTGAGCAGGACGAGAGCATCCTGCCACCACAGGAGGGCCAAAGGGACGAAAGTCACACTCTTGTGACCTTGCTGTTCAGGCGCTAGCTCTT
>PKWT01000298.1 GCA_003132125.1 Micrococcales bacterium
GGCAGAAGAGCCGGCGGGCCACCGAAGTCGCTCCCCCATGACGGTGCCGCGTCCACGATGACGGCACACGCCCCGATGACGGCCACCGCGGCGGCAGCCATGCGGGGCTGCCGGACCGTGAGGAGGTGGTTGCCGACGGCGATGCAGAGCAACAGGGTGGCCGTGGCAAACACCGCGAAAGTCACGTTGCCCATGCCGTAGAAGCGGCCCCCGACCAGTGGCTGGAGGCCCAGCAGCGAGGAGAGCTGGAGCCTCGACCCGGTCATCACGTCGGCCGCTAGCACCACCACCGTCGACGCGCTGACGACGGCCAGCGGCCCGAACAAGCGCTGCCGCCACGGTCCCAGGAGAGCCAGCAACGAAATGATGGTGGCAAATATCGCGACCGAGGCGACCACGCTCACCAGCGGTACCGAGAAACGCCACCACGGAAGGAGGTTCGCGAGAAACGTCGAGACCGGAACCGTCGCGGCGACGGTCGTCGCCCGACGGGTGAACACCAGTAGTCGCCTTCGCTGAGGTGGTGTGCCCCACCGGCGCCGCCAGAGCACCGCGGCGATGAGATACAGCACCAGCTGGAGCAGTGCCCAACCGTAGAAGAACGGCTCCACCAGGCTGTGGACTTCGTACGAGGCCTCGTCAAGGTCGAGCAGGCCGGTCAGCCGCTCATCGGCCGACCGCTGGTCGTTGCCGTCGCCCGGCACGAACCGGAGCGGGGCGCCGCCCAGACGCGACGGGCGAGCGATGCCCAGGTGATCCAGAGCGGTCACCGTGACATCCGACAGCTGCACCAGTCCTGGCTGGCGGGTCGATGGCGACTGCAGCGTCCCGGCTCCGAAGTAGGGCCCGGTGCCCGCGATCAGCCGCAGACGTTCGGTGACTCCGGCGTCGGACAGGCTTGCGAGCAGGACGTCCGTCCCCGACGGTGCCGCCTTGATCACAGCGGCAACTCTGGCGTCGACCGCCGCGACCTGTTGGGCACGGGTGGTCGTCGGGCGCGACGCGTCCTGGGGGTCCACATCGGAGGGGTCGCGGATCGATCCCACGTCGACCAGCGTCGCCGGGCACGCGGTCAGGGCCGAAGTCAGTGTCGACTCGTCGAACGGTTGGTAGCGGTCCACGATCCCGGTCGACCGCGCCGCGCCCAGAGCCGCCCCAGGACCAACCGCCTGGATACAACCACCGTGGCTGGCAACCTGGTCGCCGAGCAAGCCGAGCGAGGCGTCGAACTTCGTGGCAGCTGCTGCCGCGAGGTAGTCGTTCCAGTGGGGCACCTTGCCGCCAGTCATGTACTCAGGCAGGTCTTGGCACGCCTGCTTGGCCCCGTCTGGTCCTCCGCCGCCGCCGCCGACAGCGTCAACGTCGCCGGCGCGCTCGCCGGCGGAAAGGCTCAGCCAGCCGTCGACCGGACACGTGTTGGCACGCACCGAGCGGACCGTCAGCGCGGCCGTCGCCCCATCGCGCAACAACGACCAGAGGGCCGGTGTCGCTTCGACCGAGACGTCACTCCATGACAGGCCGCCGGTGCCGATGACCACGATGGATCCACTGAGGTCCTTGCTCGCAGTGTGAGAGGACGCGCCGGGCGACGACGCCATGAGGCCGGCGATCACCAGTGCTGCGAACACCGCAATCGCCGTGGCGGCGGCGAGCAGGCGGCGTCGGGTCACGTGCAACAGGCTACGGGGAGAATCAGCCCAGGATGGAGACGTTGGCGACCTGGAGCATGGACGCAGCGGCGAGCAGCAGACACACGCTCCCGCCGATCCGGCGGACCGTGGCCAGCCGGATCCGTGTGAGCAGGGTCCGGCCCAGGAGCGCGGCCAGCGCCGACACCGTGGCCAGGGCCAGGAAGGCCCCCACCCCGACCGATACCGGGTCCTGGTACTTCACGACCAGGCCCGCCGTGAGCAGCTGTGACAGGTCACCCCACTCGGCCACGAAAAGCACCAGGAAGCTGGCTCCAACAGCCCGCAACCCATGCACGCCTGGCCTGGTCTTGGCCTCGAACTCGTGCTCGATCTCGGCTTCCTCGACGTCGGCCTTGCCCGCCCCGCGGATCAGGATGAAGCCACCGACCAGGAACATCAAGGCGGCGAAGATCTCGACCGGGGTTCGTGGCAGCCGCCCGATCAGGCCGCCCAGCGTCACCGCAATGACGGTCTGCACCGCGAAGGCGGAGGCAACCCCGATCCAGACCGCCAGCGGCTTGTATCGCGTCGCCAGGACCAGCGTCGCGATGAACGTCTTGTCAGGCAGCTCGATGGGGAAGATCAGCAGGAAGGCGGTGAGGGCGACGGCGAAGCTCATGGTGGCGTCGAGCCTAACGACACCATGGCCAGGTCAGGTCCCGGCACCGAACGGCGGTCGGGCTGGACCTGACCTGGCCGTCAGCTGGAACACTCGCGCGCCGGGGCGGTCAATCGTCATACGCTGCGGTCGTGAACCTGAGCCAGGATGCGGTGTCGACGCTGGTCGTCGTCGCGCTGGGTGCTGTGGCCATCGCGTTGATCATCGCCGTTGGCGCTCAGCTGCGCCTCTCCCGCATACAGGCCCGGTATCGCGTTCTGTGGGCCGGCGGTGAGAAGGATGTCGCCGCAGTCCTCGCCGACCAGGCCAGCGAGATCGCTCAGCTTCGCGGCGACGTCTCACGGGTTCGCGACAAGCTCGCCGGGTCGGCCGGCGACATCGAGCAGAGTCTTCGTCATGTTGCAGTCGTCCGCTA
>PKWT01000294.1 GCA_003132125.1 Micrococcales bacterium
GGTCGTTCGAATCTCCTCGACCATGGCATGGTACCGGGGCGGTCCAGGATCACGACGGTGACGTCGGACGGCGCCTCCGTCTTGGCGCGTGCAGCCCGGCGTACGTTCTCGGCCACCGGCAGCCGGAGATCGACCGCGTCCGCCGACTCTGGACCGCTCGCGAGCTTCTCCATAGAACACGGCCGACGGGCCGAACAATGAGCCGCGCGGCGACACCGCCATCACGGACAGCGCGTTACCCATGTCCAGGGCCGTCAGCCGGGTACCGTCGATCGGGTCGACGGCGACGTCACGGTCCGGCCCGCGCCCGTCGCCGATGTGCTCGCCGTTGAATAGCATCGGCGCTGCGCCATCCTCGCCCTCGCCGATGACGACGATCCCGTTCATGCTCAAGGTGTGGACGAGTTGCCGCATGGCGTTTACGGCAGCACCATCGGCGCTGTTCTTGTCGCCCCGGCTCACCCAGTGGCCGGCAACCATGGCGGCGGCCTCGGTTACCCGCACCAGTTCGAGAGCCAGGTTGCGATCGGGAGCTTTGGCAATGGGCTGGTCTGCGTGGACGTCGGAGCGGCCGGTCACGTTACAGCCTCCAATGCGTTCAGAGCCACTGCGGGTCTGGAACCATGAGCGACATAGGCGCATAGAAGCGAATCGGGTGGAATGCGAAAGACTGTCTCCAACCGGTGGCGGTGTCGTGCGACTGGCTGGTGCCGGCCTCTCTCCCAGTTGCGGATCGTCGCAACAGACACTGCGCAGAGATCGGCGAGTTCGGCTTGCGAGATCTGGCTCCAGTTCCGAAGTACGTACAGGACACGGGGTAGATCTCCGGCGGCCCAGCTTTGCGGCCTTAGCTCGACCGGTGCACGGACACCCGACGCGGTGGCGACCGTGGCAACAGAGACGCCATAAAGGAGGGCCAGGTGTCGCAGCTGCCCCAGGGGCGGCGGCGCCCCCTGTTCCCAGTGCCGAAGGCTGCTCCTTGCAACTCCGAGGGCGCGGGCTGCCTGGACTTGCGAGAGTCCTCGGCTTCGTCGAAGCCGGGCGGGCGGCGCAAAGTTCGGTTTCCGGGCCGGCCGTGGCGATGGTTGCACCAAGCAGTGCCGTAGATCTTCAGTTGTCAACGCGAACACCTTCGTCAACCCTGACAGTTCCGGGCCCGTGATCCGGGATGCCCCCCGCTCCCAGTTGTAGACCCGATGGGAGGGAATGTCGAGCATGCGTGCGAGAGCCGGCCCGGTCATTCCATGAGCCTTGCGCAGGGCCCGAAGACCAACGGCAGGCACACCCTCCAGCCGTGGATTGGGAAGGCGAGCTGCGTCGAAGAACGCCGAGACATCCAGGGCGCTCACATCTAGGGCGCGAGCCAGAGCCCGTAAGTGGGCTGGTCCGGGAAACCGACACCTGCGCTCCCACCTGTAGATGGTCGATCGACCCACACCCAGCTGATTCGCCAGGGATGCCACATCAAGCCCCTGAGCGATGCGCCAGCCCTGCAGCGTTGTGGGCGTCAACTCGGCCACGGCTAAGGGGGCAACGTTGAGCGATTGAGCTCTGAGCCCTATCGGTTGGTCCTCAGATGAAGTGGTCAAGGCCATTCTGCTCTCGCAGGTTGCCGTGTGGCAGGCGGCACACCCGCGAGGGTCTCCGGCCGGAGGATGGTCTGCAGCTGTTGGGTAGTCAGTAGCCCCTTCTCGATGACTAGATCGGCTACATTCTGTCCCGTGAGCAGGGCCTCCTGGGCTAGTGCCGTGGCGGCGGCATAGCCGATGTGAGGGTTCAGTGCCGTCACCAGACCTATCGAGTCGGTGACGTAGTCGTGGAGACGCTCGGGATTTGCGGTGATCCCGTTAACGCAGTACTCGGCCAGGATGTGGCACCCGACCCGCAGGTGCTTCATTGTCGCGAAGAGCGAGTGAGCGATGATCGGCTCGAAGGCGTTGAGTTGAAGCTGCCCAGCCTCGGCGGCCATCGTCACAGTTAGGTCGTTGCCCACGGCTTCGAACGCGATTTGGTTGACGACCTCAGGGATAACCGGGTTCACCTTGCCGGGCATGATGCTGGACCCCGCCTGCCGAGGTGGAAGGTTGATCTCGTTGAGCCCGGCGCGCGGTCCCGACGACAGCAGCCGGAGGTCGTTGCAGATCTTGGACAGCTTGACAGCGATCCGCTTCAGCACGCCAGACAGCTGGACGAATGCGCCGCAGTCCTGTGTCGCCGCAATGAGATCTACGGATGTGACAAGCGGCAGGCCAGTCAGATCTCCGAGGTAGCGGCATGCGACACGCGCGTATTCGGGGTGCGCTGTGATGCCAGTGCCGATCGCGGTGGCTCCCAAGTTGATCTCGTGCACCAGGCGGGCAGCCTCCTCCAGGCGTAACTCGTCCTCACCCACCATCACCGCGTAAGTACCGAACTCCTGGCCCAACGTCATCGGCACGGCATCCTGCAACTGCGTGCGCCCCATCTTCACGATGCTGGCAAACTCGATGGCCTTGCCGGCGAATGCAAGACGAAGAGACGCCATAGCCACAAGTAGCTCCTCGGCCATGCGGATCAGCGCGATCTTCAGAGCGGTCGGGTATACGTCGTTCGTGGACTGCCCCAGGTTGACATCCTCCAACGGGTGCAGTTGGCCGTAGTCCCCCCGGTCGTACCCGAGCAACTCCAGCGCCCGGTTCGCGATGACCTCGTTAGCGTTCATGTTCGTCGAGGTCCCGGCGCCGCCCTGGATGACGTCCACGACGAAGTGCTCGTGCAGCCGGCCTGCCCTGATCTCCTCGCAGGCGGCGACGATCGCGCGCGCCTTGTGCGGCGGCAATAGCCCGAGCTCCTCGTTGGCCATCGCTGCGGCCTGCTTGACCGTCGCTAGCGCTATCACCAGGTCGGGGTACGTCGAGATGGGCACGCCCGAGATGGGGAAGTTCACGACCGCCCGCTGGGTGTGAACGCCCCAGAAGGCGCTCGCGGGCACGTCGAGGTCGCCGAGCAGGTCGTGTTCGCAGCGGTAGCCATCCGATTCGGCCGCGCGCGCTTCCAAGCTCAACTCCTTCCTCGGCGTCAAGCCTCTCGGGACACGCCTCGCGTCAGGAAACGCGCTTTGGGTTTTCATATTTGGACCATAGCATGTATCATGGATACATGATCTCCGAGAGCTCGATGCGACGTGCACTGCGGCGAGCTCGCGACGGCGTCTCGCTGGACCCGGCGGAGGCCACCGTCCTGCTCCAGGCGCGCGGTCCCGCGCTGGATGACCTCTGCGCAACCGCCGCTCGCACGCGTGACGCCGGACTGCTGGAGGCCGGGCGCCCAGGCACGATCACGTTCTCTCCGAAAGTCTTCCTGCCGATCACCAAGCTTTGCAACGACCGGTGCCACTACTGCACCTTCGCCGTGACACCGGCGGTTCTGCGGCAGCGCGGGGAGGGTCTGTTCCTCACCGCTGACGAGATCCGCGGCCTCGCCGGGCGCGGAGCGGAACTCGGCTGCAAGGAGGCCCTGTTCACGCTAGGCGACCGGCCGGAAGACCGGTGGCCGGAGGCGCGCCAGTGGCTCGACGAGCAGGGGTACGACGACACTCTCGCGTACGTCCGTGCCATGGCCATCCTCGTCCTGGAGGAGACCGGCCTGCTGCCCCACCTCAACCCCGGCTGCATGTCGTGGGCCGACATGCAGCGGCTCAAGCCGGTCGCACCGAGCATGGGCATGATGCTCGAGACCACGTCGACTCGCCTATGGTCCGATCGCGGGGGGCCCCACTACGGCAGCCCCGACAAGGAGCCCGCCGTGCGGGTACGGGTCCTAGAAGACGCCGGCCGGCTGTCGGTCCCTTTCACGACCGGCCTACTCATCGGCATCGGCGAGACCGTCGAGGAGCGCGCCGAATCGCTCTTCGAGCTGCGGCGGGTGAACCAGCAGTACCACGGCATACAGGAAGTGATCATCCAGAACTTCCGGTCCAAGGCGGACACCGCGATGCGGTCGGTCTCCGACGTCGACATCGATGAGTTCGTGGCGACGATCGCGACCGCCAGGGTGGTGCTGGGCCCGAAGATGCGCATCCAGGCACCACCCAACCTCGTCGACGAGGCCGAGTGCGCGCGACTGATCGCCGCCGGGGTCGACGACTGGGGTGGTGTCTCGCCGCTCACGCCCGACCACGTCAACCCGGAACGCCCCTGGCCACAGCTGGACAGGCTGCGTGAGCTGACCGCGGCGAGCGGGTTCCAGCTCGCAGAGCGGCTGGCTATACAGCCCGAGTTCATCCGCCGCGGGGACCCGTGGATCGATCCACGGGTACGGCCTCACGTCGAGGCCCTGATGGACGCGCGCACCGCGCTGGCCAACCCGTCCGCGCGTGCCAGCGGCATCGCGTGGCAAGAGCCCGACGACTCGCTCGCGCCTTTCGGCCGGGTGAACCTGCACACCGAGGTCGACGACACCGGACGCACCGGCGACCGGCGCAGCGACTTCGCCGACGTCTACGGCGACTGGGACGCCGTGCGGGCCCAGAACGATGCCATCGCCGCGAGCGTCCCAGAGCGGCTCGACCTCGACGTGCTCGCCGCCCTGCGGCAGGCGTCGGCCGCTCCGGCCGAGTTGTCCGACGAGCAGGCGCTCGCGCTACTCACCTGTGACGGTGCGGCACTCGACGAGCTGTGCCGAGTCGCAGACGACGTGCGTCATGACACCGTGGGCGACAACGTCACCTACGTGGTGAACCGGAACATCAACTTCACGAACATCTGCTACGTCGGCTGCCGATTCTGCGCGTTCGCGCAGCGGCGCAGTGACCCGGACGCCTACGCGCTCTCTTTGGCGCAGGTCGGCGAGCGCGTCGCCGAGGCCTGGTCCCTGGGCGCGACCGAGATCTGCATGCAAGGCGGCATCTCACCTGACCTAGCCAGCACGGCCTACTTCGACCTCGCCAGGCAGGTCAAGAAGTCCTCGCCCGGCATCCACCTGCACGCGTTCTCGCCGATGGAGGTCATGAACGGCGCGTCCCTGGCCGGCATGTCGGTGCGGGAGTGGCTGACCGAGGCCCGCGACGCCGGGCTCGACACGATCCCCGGCACCGCAGCCGAGATCCTCGACGACGAGGTCCGATGGATCCTCACCAAGGGCAAGCTGCCCACGCAAGCCTGGGTCGAGGTCGTCACCACCGCGCACTCGCTCGGCATCAGGTCGAGCTCCACGATGATGTACGGCCATGTCGACCACCCGAAACACTGGCTCGCCCACATGCGGCTGCTGTGCCGGATCCAGGACGAGACCGGTGGCTTCACCGAGTTCGTGCCGCTGCCGTTCGTGCACCAGAGCTCGCCGATCTACCTGGCGGGCGTAGCCCGTCCCGGGCCCACCGCCAGAGACAACCGGGCGGTCCATGCGGTGGCCCGGTTGCTCATGCACGGACGCATCGACAACATCCAGTGCTCATGGGTCAAGCTCGGCGTCGACGGCACCCGCGTGATGCTCCGCTCCGGCGCCAACGACGTCGGCGGCACGCTGATGGAGGAGACCATCTCCCGGATGGCCGGAGCCGACCACGGCTCGGCCAAAACCGTGGAGGAACTGACCCAGATCGCCGCCGGCATCGGTCGACCCGTGCGCCAGCGCACAACGACCTACGGGCACATCCCCCCTCTGGAATGCACGTCGCAGGCGGACCGAACCGCTGCAGCGCCCGCTGTACATCACTTCTGACAAGACCATCACACCAAACAAGGAGCGTGACATTGTGGGCCGAACGACCATTGGCTACGCGGCGATGCTCGAGCAGTTTCACCCCACCGACATCTTGCGCTACAGCGAGCTGGCAGAACAGAACGGGTTCTCCGGGGTCATGGCGGCGGATCACTTCCAGCCCTGGGTGCCGCAGCAGGGTGAGGCGGCGTTCGTCTGGAATGTCCTCTCGGCGCTCGGCGAGCGGACCACCGGCGACCTCGGGCCGGGCGTGACCTGCCCGTCGTTCCGCTTCCACCCGGCGATCGTGGCCCAGGCATCGGCGACGCTCGAAGCGATGTACCCCGGCCGGCACTGGCTCGGTCTCGGCTCCGGCGAAGCCCTCAACGAGCACGTCGTCGGACAGTACTGGCCCGAGGCCCCCGAGCGCATCGCGATGATGTTCGAAGCCATCGAAGTCATCCAGAAGCTCTTCACGGGCAAGGACGTCAAGCACTCCGGGCGGTACTTCAAACTCGAGACCACGCGACTGTGGACGATGCCCGAGGCGCCGCCACCGATCTACGTGGCGACCGCCGGCCCCATCACGGCTAAGAAGACCGGCGCCTTGTGCGACGGCATCATCACCGTCGGCGCAACGGTGGAGAAGATCGCCAGCGTGTTCGCCAAGTTCGACGAGGGCGCGCGGTCGGTCGGCAAGGACCCCGACACGATGCCGAAGATCATGCAGCTGCACATGTCATGGGCGGAGACTGACGAGCAGGCCCTGCTCAACGCTGTTACCGAATGGCCGAACGGCGGGATGAAGTTTCCCAAGCAGGACATCAAATCCCCGTTCGACTTCGAGCAGATGGCCAAACTGGTGCGTCCGGAGGACTTCAAGGGCCGGATGCTCATCTCCGCGGACCCCGATGAGCACCGACGCGAGATCCAGAAGTTCATTGACCTCGGCATCGACCGACTGTACCTGCACAACGTGGGGCACAACCAGGAGGAATGGATCAAGGTATTTGGTTCTAGCGTGCTGCCCCAGCTCGTGTCGTGACCGCCGGAGTGTGGGATGTCATTGTCCCGCTCAAGGACCTCACCCGGGCGAAGTCACGGCTCTCGCAGGACGACGACCTGCGCCGCGCGCTCGCCCGAGCCATGGCCGTCGACACTGTGGCTGCGGCGGCGGCCTGCCCGTTGCGCACCCGAGTCCGAGTCGTCACCGACGACCTCGTGCTTGCTGCCGAAGTCCTGAGACTGGGCGAGAACGTCCTCGTGCACGCCGGTGCTCCAGTCGGCCTCAATGCCGCCATCGAGTACGGTGCTGCAATCGCGCGGTCTCAGGGTCCCTCGCGCGGCACGGTTGTCCTGCTCGGGGACCTGCCTGCGCTGCGCCCCGAGGACCTCGCTGTCCTGCTGGAGCAGTTCGCGCAGCTTCCCCGGGCTGTGGTCGCTGACGTGGCAGGGACCGGCAGCACCATGTTGGCCGTCGTGTCGGGCACCCTGTCGTCGGCGTTCGGGGCGGCTTCGTTCCTACGACACCTCGCGTCCGGTGCCACGTGCGTCGAGGCACCCGTCCGGGCACGACGCGACGTAGACACGATCGAAGACCTGCGGCACGCGTGGACGATGGGAGTCGGACCACGCACGGCCCGGGTTATTTCCAACCGGCGGCGGTCGCACGCCCTGACAGTGGACTCCAGCAGCGCCGCGACACCGCCGGTCTGCTGGTGTTCACGTCGTCCGGCCCAAGCCACACGACCGGCTGTTTGTCCGGCGGCAGCCGACGGCGCACCGTGCATGGGTCAGAGCCTCGAGACATCGTCGGGGGACATCCGCAGCGCCCGGCCCGGCACGGGGCGCGTCAGGCGACGATCGCTTGAGCGCCGCCTGCTGGCAGCCGACCCAAGACCGCTCCTGTCTCCCCGGGATACTTCCCCGCCGACATGGTGGACCCGCTTCTTGCGAATCGCATATCCGTAAGCAACTCGATGCCAACCAGAGTCCACGCCCTCCCGCATCGCTTCCTGGCTTGACGTAGAGCCCGATGCGTGAGAGATTGATGTTTGATCCAATATCCTAAGACGTCGGCAGGCATTGCGGCGTGTTCCAGGGAGTCACGAGTGAGTCGAATGCGGGGTGCCCCAGATCCTGTATGGCCGCCACTCGTCCGGATGGCGGCAAAGATTTCGACCATGAATCAGACGTAGGAGGAACGGTGCAGACTCAGGAGGTCTCCTTCTTTAGCGAGGGAGAGCGGGTGGCGGCGCTGTGGCGCACGCCGAACGACGCGCAGGGGCCACTGCGGGCCATCCTGCAGGGGCCCGGGTGGCTGGGTCTAAAGGACGCCAAGTTGTACCTGCGGTACCACCAGGCTCTGACGGACGCCGGTTTCGGTGTGCTTATCTTCGACTACCGGGGCTTCGGGGACTCCGAAGGTGAGCAGGTGCTCTCACCGGTGCGCCAGCTGCAGGATCTTCGTAACGCCCTCACCTACCTCACCACGCGCGATGACGTCAACGCCGACGCTCTCGGCGTCTTCGGCAGCGGGGGTACCGGTGGCGGCAACGCCGTGCTGCTGGCCGGCGTCGACTCGCGCGTTCGCGCGGCGGTCAGCCAGCTTCCGGTGGCCGACGGACGAGACTGGCTGCACCGGATGCGCTCGGAGTTCGAATGGCTGGACTTCTTGAAGGACCTTGAGAACGACCGCCGTACCCGCGTGGTCGATGGCAAGGGCCGGCTCGTGCACCCGCGGGAAGAGATCATGGTCCCGACGCCGGAGCGCCGAGCCACCACCGTCAAGGCGGACGTGGACGGGCGCATCCCCACCGCGATCTCTCTGGCCGCGGCCGATGAGATCCTCGATTACCGACCGTTGACAGCAGCCCAGACCCTGACGACACCACTGCTCGTCGTGGCGGTCGAAGGCGACGCCACGACACCCACCGACCACGCCGTGGCGATCTACGAGGCGGCTCGCGGTCCGCGCAAGCTGATCATGCAGCGACACACCACGCACTACGCGGCCTACGACCAGAACTGGGAATTTGTCACCGAAGCAATCGTCGACTGGTTCGACCGGTACGTCACTAACGGTCGCATCGTCGTGCAGTCCGCAGGCGAGGGTCACACCACCGCCGACTACCTGGAAGGTCACTAAGATGCCGATAGCAATGCGCATTTCCGGCGGGACGGTTGTGACCGCCGCCGGTCCCGTGGAGGCGGATGTTCTTGTCGACGACGCCGGAAAGATCGCCGGCCTTGTCGCGCACGAAAACCCCGTCGACTTCGCTGGCGAGGTCGTGGACGCCACGGGCAAGCTTGTCCTTCCGGGCATGGTCGACGTCCACGTGCACACCCGAGAGCCGGGCTACACCCACAAGGAAGACATCCGCACGACGACCGAGCAGGCCGCAGCCGGGGGTGTCACGACCATCTTCGGGATGCCCAACCTCGACCCGCCGACCACGAACCGCCAGCGCCTTGACGACGTGCTCGCCCTGTACGCCGAGAAGTCCTTGGTCGACTACAACCACAACCCTGCCGCAACTGACCCCGAGGCCATCGAGGACATGGCGCGCGCCGGGATCTGCGCGTTCAAGATCTACATGGTGGTCGATACCGGACGCTCATACCCGCACCCGGCCGGGACCGGAATGCACGACCACGGGCACCTGCTGCGGATGATGGACGCGATCGCCCCCACGGGGAAGCGGTTCATCATCCACCCGCACGATCAGGCGCTGATGGACTACATCGAGGGCGAGTACCTCAAGCGTGGGGAGAACACCCCGGAAGGCTACGCGTCGGCGTACGCGGCGCGAGACGGCGTCATCTGGGACACCGCTGTCGACGTGATCCTGCGTCTCTCCGAGGCCTCAGGCTGTCCCATCCACATCGCGCACATGCAGACTCGTCGATCGATCGAGGCCGTGCGTAGGGCCCGCCAACGCGGCGTTGACGTCACCTGCGAGGTGAACCACTGGGCTCTGTTTCTGTCCACGTGGGCCGACGTGCAGAGGCTCGGCCCGTACGCGCTGGCGTACTGGGTCCCCGACGACGCACGAGAGGCGGTGTGGGAGGGGTTGCGTGACGGCACCATCGACATGATCTCCTCCGACCACGCCCCGCACACCCGGGAGGAGAAGGAGATTGGCTGGACGGAGATGTGGAGCGCGCACACGGGCGCTCCCGGCATCCAGTACTTCTACCCGATGCTGCTCGACGCCGTGAATAGCGGCCAGTTGACACTGCAGCGCGCGGTCGAAGCAGCAGCGCTCCGGCCGGCCCAGGCATTCGGTCTGGCGGCCACAAAGGGGCAGATCGCGGTCGGGCTCGATGCCGACCTCGTCATCGCCGACATGGCCAACCCGTGGGTCATCACGAACGACAGTGTCCTCTCGCGCTGCGGCTGGACGCCGTACGACGGGCGCACCTGCAACGTCCGGATCGACCGAACCTTCGTCCGCGGCAACGTTGTCTTCGCCGACGGACAGGTCGTCGGCAAGCCCGGGCTTGCCGCGATGGCCACCGCCCACTNNTGAGCACCCAAAGGGAGCACCATGACCAAGTACGGACTTCTGCTGCCTCACTTCGGTGAGCATGCAGACCGAGAGAAGCTGCTCAAGGGTTCGAGGCGGGCCGAGGAACTCGGCTTCGACTCGGTCTGGGTACGCGACCACCTCGTCTTCGAACCACATGGCGAGATGGAGAAGCCGAACCGGACGTTCTACGACGCCCTGACCACGCTGACAGCCATCGGCGCGGTCACTGAGCGGATCGAACTAGGCACCGGCTCGTTGATCCCTTTCCGTCACCCGCTGGTCACGGCCTTGATGGCCGGCACCATGACGCAACTGCTCGGCCCCCGGCTCATCTTGGGCTTCGGTTCCGGGACGTTCGACCATGAGTTCGACGCGGTCGGGCTCGGGGACGCGGACCGGGTCGAGCTTGTCCGGTCCAACGCCGAGATCCTGCGCCGGGTCTTCACAGAGAACGACGTGTCCTACAAGGACGACTACTTCCAGTTCGACAACGTCACCATCGAGCCCAAACCGGTCGGCGGGCCCGTGCCGTTCTGGTATTGCGGAGGGACCCCGCGCTCGGCCCGACTCGCCGTTGAGTTCTGCGACGGCTGGATGCCAGGGCGCATCTCGATGCTCACCCTCAAGAAGCGCATCGAGACCATTGAGCAGCTGTCCATCGAGGCGGGCCGTCAGCGCCCGACCATCGCAGTGATCCCGCCGACGTCCATCGAACGCACCCGCGAGGAAGCACTCAAGGACGTCAACATCCCCGGACTGCTGGCGTGGGCCAACAAGGCAAAGTTCGCCGTCAAGCCCCCATCGGGGACCTTCGAGACCGTGGACGACCTCGAGGGCCAACTCATCGCCGGCAACCCGGACGAGGCCGTGGCTCAGTGTAGGAAGTTCGAGGCGGCCGGCGTCGAACACCTAGTGTTCGACTTCCGGTTCAAGTTCGACAAGTGGTTCGAGCAGATCGAGTTGCTGGGCAGCGAGGTGCTGCCCCAGCTCAGGGGCTGACCTGAGCCTCAAATACTGTCAGCAGTGGGGCGTTCACGCACCTCAATACGAAGGAGACCTCGTGGCCATCAACTCGTTCAGTCGCGAGATTGCGGTGTCCAGTCGTGAGATTGCGGTGTCGGCTGATGCGGATCGGGCGTGGACGGTACTTACCGACGTTCCGCTCCTCGTGAGTTGGATCAGCGTTGTGGAGCAGGGCGTGCAGATCACGCCGCTGGAGAAGTACTCCGCCGTGCTCATGAGCCGGCTGGGGCCTTTCAAATTACGCGCCGACCTCGACATCACGCTGACGGACGTCGAGGTCGGCCGCCACGTCTTGATGCGGGCTGAGGGAGAGGACCGCCAGGTCGGCTCACGCGTCGTCGTCGCAGTCGCCCTTGACATCGTCGAGAGTGATCAGTCCGGTCTTGTGGTCCGCGTCGCCGGCACTTACGAGGTTACCGGCCGGGTCGCGTCCATGGGCTCGGGAACCATCCGCAAGAAGGCCGACACGATCCTTGATGAGTTCTTCGGTCACGTGGCATCGTCCTTGGGCTCACGATGACGCTGCCAGACTTCGCCCTCGCGCGGCCCGACACGCTCGAGGAGGCGCTGGCCCTGCTCGGCGACGACCAAGTGCCATACTGCGGCGGCACTGAGCTGTTGCTGGCCATGAAAGTCGGCCTGCAACGGCCCGAAACGCTGGTGGACGTCAAGCGGGTGCCCGAACTGCGTGGGGTGCGCAGCTCGCATGGCGAGCTGGTCATCGGTGGAGCGTCCACCCATGACGACCTCTCGCGCGATGCGCTGGTACGTGAGGTTCTGCCGCTGCTCGCCGAGGTCGAGGCGCACGTGGGCAACGCGCGGGTCCGCGTCCAGGGATCGATCGGTGGGAACCTCTGCTTCGCGGAGCCCAAATCCGACGTGGCGACCACGCTCATCGCCCTGGACGCATCGGTGACGCTGCAGTCCAGCTCGGGTCGTAGAACATTGCTGGTGCGGGACTTTATTGTGGGGCCGTACTACGCGGACAAGGAGCCAGGCGAGTTGCTGATCGACGTCCGCATCCCGCTGGTTGCCACCCGACGCGGTGCCTACGTCAAGTTCCAAGTGACCGAACGGCCGACCGTCGGCGTCGCGGTCGTGCAGGACACCGAAACAGGTGCCTGCCGGGTGGTCGTCGGTGCCGTGGGTGAGATTCCCGTCTGGCGGGACTGGGCCTCTGTCGCCGACATCGATGTCGAAGAACTCTCATCGGCCGTCGACCCTGTTGAGGACCTCACCGGGTCCGAGCGCTACAAGCGGCACCTCACCGCGGTGTTCGTCCGGCGCGCCCTTCGTGATCTCGAAAGGAGCTCATGATGTTGGCTGAAGCACACCTCCAGCGCATCACGGCACGCATCAACGGCGTCGAGGTGACGCGAACCGTCGCGGCCCGGCTGACCCTGGTCGAGCTGTTGCGCGAGGACCTCGGACTGACCGGGACCAAGGTCAGCTGCGAGCTGCAGGTCTGCGGCGTGTGCACCGTGCTGGTGGACGGCAGCCCGGTGAGTTCGTGCACCTACCTCGCCATCGACGCCGACGGGCGAGATGTCCAGACGGTCGAGGGGCTGGCCGACGGCGAGCAGCTGCACCCATTGCAGACTGCGTTCGTGGAGAGCATGGCCCTTCAGTGCGGGTTCTGCACACCGGGTTTCCTCATGATGTCCAAGGCGCTGCTCGACCGCGTCCCCGATCCGTCGCCGGAACAGATCGCCAAACACCTTGACGGCAACATCTGCCGGTGCACCGGGTACGAGCCGATTATCCGGGCAGTCGGGTGCGCTGCCCGCCGGCTGCGAGGAGAAGCCGACCATGAGTGATCCCAGCGCCCGCGAGGACGTTATTGGGCAGTCCGTCATCCGCCGGGACCTGCTCGAGAAGGTCACCGGCGCGGCCGAGTACACCGTCGACATCACCATGCCCGGTGCGCTGCACGCCAAGATCGTTCGATCCGATCGCGCTCACGCCCGGATCCTGGACATCGATGCCAGGGAGGCATTGACGTTGCCCGGCGTTGTCTCGGTAATCACATCCGACGACCTCAGAGGCCTCTATCCCCGGTTCGGCCACATCATCGCCGACCATTGCATCCTCGCCATCGACAAGGTCCGCTACTACGGCGAACCCGTGGCCTTAGTGCTGGCCGAGACGGTGCACGAGGCGGCTGACGCCGCGGAGCTGGTGCGCGTGACCTACGAAGACTTGGCCGCCGTCCTCGACGCCGACCAGGCCCTCGCCCCAGGGGCGCCACTGGTCCACGAGCAGCGCTACGCGTCCAGCGACGACGACTCGTTCCGGCTGCTTACCGGGGGCAAGGGCAAGGTGGCCACAGAGGCCGCAGCAGAGCTCAGCAACGTAGCACACCAGGTCACCCTCGAGTGGGGCGACGCGGACGCGGCCCTGCGAGAGGCGGACATCGTCGTCGAGAGCGAAGTGCACTTCCCGATGCTTTACGCCTACGCGATGGAGCCGTACAACGCCGTCGCGTCGTACTCCGCAGACGGACTGACGGTGATCTCGACCGCGCAGCACCCGTACATGGTGCGCGACGACCTAGCCCGAATCTTCGACCTGCCGCTGTCCCGTGTTCGGGTGAGGGCGCCGTACCTGGGTGGTGGATACGGCTCGAAGTCATACACCAAGGTCGAACCCCTGGCGGCTGTCGGATCGTGGGTCGCGCGCCGCCCGGTCAAGCTCGTCCTAGACGTCGAGGAGTCGATCTACACCACGCGTGCAGATCCCGCGGACGTCAAAATCACTAGCGGGTTCACGAAGGACGGACGCATCCTGGTCCGCGTCATCGACATGGTCATGGACTCCGGCGCCTACGCCGACAACAGCCCGCTGGTGCTGGCGAAGGCCCTCAATCGCAGCTTCGGCCCGTACCGGGTGCCTACCCTGCGGGCCACGGGCCGTTCGCTATACACCAACACCGCGCCCGCCTCCTCCTACCGGGGGTTCGGTGCACCCCAGGGCGCCCTCGCCGGCGAGACAAACCTGGACCAGGCCGCGGATCGGCTGGGCATCACGTCCGCCGATATCCGTCGTCTTAACCTGGTCGACCGAGACGAAGAGATCCTTCCCGGCAAGCGTGGTCTGGACGCAGACATCAAGGCCGACCTGGAGATGGTCCTCGCGTCCTTGAACCGAGACGCCAAGGACGTGGCAGGCTACGGCGTGGGCTTTGCCTGTACTGCATCGGACGCCGGGGCCTACCCGGTCTCCACCGCGCAGGTCCGCGTGCAGACCGACGGTTCCGTGACAGTACTCAGCGGGTCAACCGAGATGGGCCAAGGCAGTAGGTCCGCTCTGGCGCAGATCGCGTCACACGAGCTGGGGATCGACATGTCGCGAGTCCAGGTTGTGCAGTCTGACACCGCCATAACACCCTATGAGCGCACGACCGGCGCCAGCCGCACCACTACCCTCGTCGGTCTTGCGCTGCAGCGTGCCTGCGAGGATGCGCGTAAGCGGGTACGCGAGATGGCGGCCGAGATCATGGCCTGCGATGGTGACGAGGTCACCGACGTGCCGGGTGGTGTGAGTACGCCGGGACAAGCCTTCCTGTCCTACGGCGACGTCATCAAGGCGTGGTTCGGTGCCGCTGCAGGAGAAGTCACCGGTGTGGGACTGGTGCGACGTGAGGGCGTCACCGAGAAGATGCCCCCTTTCTGGGAGATCGGGATGGTCGGCGTCGCCGTGCAGGTCGACTCCGACACCGGTGTCGTCACCGTCGACCAGCTCGTCACGGTGGCCGACGTGGGCTTTGCGATCAATCCGCAGGCCGTCGAGGCCCAGGATCTCGGGGCGGCTACGCAGGGCCTTGGCATGGCCCTCTACGAAGAGCTCGTGTACGACGGAGCCCAGTTGGCCAACGCGAACGTGGTCGATTACCGCGTCCCGCGGGCGACCGACGTCCCGGCCAAGCTGGACCTGATGATCGCCCAACGCCGCGACGGCGTCGGACCCTACGGCGCCAAAGGGGCGGGTGAAGGAACCCTGAACCCGGTCGGGGCAGCTGTGGCAGCGGCTGTAGCCCGAGCGACCGGCAAGTGGCCTGACCGACTGCCGCTGACGCCCGAACGAGTCTGGACTTTGATATCGGATAGTGGATCTGCGAAGGAGTGACCAGCGTGGCACCACTGCTTTGTAACGACGCCGTGGTTAACCGAGGGTGTCCAACCGTCGCCCTCAGACACAGTTATCGCTGCCTGGGGCTGTGACGGGCATTGCACGATAATTTGCCCCGCCGAGGAAGGAGTTCACGGCCATGACCCGAGATATTCTTCACAATGAGCAGGCTGACACGCCGGCTCAGGAGCTGATAGCGATCGCCGAGTCGGTTCGCGGAACGTTCCAGACAATGGAGGCCATGGTCGAGTCCTTCCTGCGCCAAGCCATCCTCCAGGGCGTCTACAAGCCTGGCGAGCGTCTGAACCAAGATGCGATCGCGGACATGCTCGGTGTCAGCAGGATGCCGGTACGGGCCAGCCTGCACCAGCTGGAGGCCGATGGACTCGTGCGGATCAAGTCGCACCGCGGAGCGGCTGTCTCGGTGCTGCAGCGCCACGAGATCGCCGAGATCTACGAACTGAGGGTCCTCATCGAGGGCCACCTGCTTAAGTTGGCCATCGCCCCCCGACTTAGTGACGAGGACCTCGCGGACCTCGAGGAGATCGCGCGTGAGGTCGACGATGAGTCGGCAATGCCCGGGCGAGTTGAGCGTCGCAAGGACTTCTACGAACGGCTGTACGAGCTCGCTGACAGCCCCCGCGCCCTGGCGATAGCACAACAGCTACGCGACTCGGTCGGTCGCTACCTGCTGATGATCCGCGCAGGTGAGCTCCACTCGCACGAGGACCTGCTCGTCCACCTACGGACCCGTGACCAGGTCGCGGCGAAGAAGTGGCTGACGGATCACCTGCGTTCGGTGAGCAGAAAAATCCAGGCGTCCGTGCCTGACAATCAAAACAGTCCAGGGAAGTAGCAGGCCGCACTATGAGCTTGGCACATCACCACCGGAGGCCGGCATGACCGAATCCCCCCGGCCGCCCAGTCAGCTGTTGCTTGAGACAGTGGCGGTGATCGGTCCGGGGGCGATGTGTCGGCCCATCGCCCGCAACCTTGATGCGGGCGTCCGGGACGTGGGGTTCGACCCGAGTCCCCAAGCTCGCAGCGCCGCCGAAGGACTGGTCCTGACCATCGCGGACGATTGGGATGGTTGTAGGTGCAGGCGTCTCGGCGGTAGCCAGCGGACGACAGCAGCCTTGTTCGAGCTAGGGATCACGAACATCGCCGATGACGGCCATCCCGTCGTGGTGCTGCTCGACGAGGTCGAGGCGCTCGGGGTGAACCGGCGCACCGCGGCCAGTTCGACGAACCCGGTCGGTGTGCACCGAGCGACTGCCGCCTTCCTGACCGGCGTCGACCGGGTCGCGGACCAATGCCGCA
>PKWT01000339.1 GCA_003132125.1 Micrococcales bacterium
CGAACGTAGCTCGGGGCCTGCACCAGGACGGTGCCGTCACCTGTTGGCGACTGCCCGACAACCCGCGCGGTCGGGACCGTGACCTGGCGGTACAGAGCCGAGATACGGATGACTCCCGCAACGTGCAGACCCATGACGATGAGTACGGCGCCACCGACCTGTCGCAGGATCCCGATGTAGTCCCGCAGCAGGTAGCCGACCAGTCCGACCGAGGCCCACAGTGCGACGAACACCACCGTGAAGCCCAGGACGAACGCCAGTGACTGGTTGAACGCGACCCGCCGTGCCCTCGGTGACCCGGGGGGCGTCGTCCCGACCATGTAGCTGACATAGGCCGGGACGAGCGGGAGGCAGCACGGCGACGCGAAAGACACGATTCCTGCGAGGAACGCGACGGCGATGCTGAGGATGGTCATTACGTCACTTGGCGCTGGGTGTAGCAGACGCGCTGGGGGTGGCGCTGGAACTGCTCAGGTGGGTAGCGACCGTCTTCGCCAGCTGGGAGTTGGGGTCGATTGCGACGACCTTCTTCCACTCGGCCTGCATGTTGGCCGTTTCGGGCGGGGTCGCGCTCATGTAGAGGAAGCCGAGGTCGTAGTGCACCTCAGCGTTCTTGGGGTAGAGCCCGGCGGCGACGAGCCACTGCTTCTTGGCCTCGACCGAGTTGCCAAGGTTGAACTGCCCCGCACCGAGCGCGAGAAGGGCGACCTGGTTCTTGGGGTCGACGGCAAGAATCTTCTGTTCCCAGACAACTGCACTCTTGAAGTCGGTGGCCGCGAAGTAGAGGTCGCCGATGCCCTGGAGCGAGGCAACGTCCTTGGGGTTCGCTGTGATCTTCTGCATCAGGGCGGCGAGCTTGGCCGGGTCGACCGGGGTGGCGGCCCCGGCGGCTGCCGTGGTCTCGGTTCCGGTCGGCGTGCCCGAGATGCCGGGGACGTCCGAGCTCTTGCCCATCTGGAAGACCAAGAAGACGATAGCGATCGCGAGTATGGCACCGATCGCACCAATGATCTTGTTCCGCTGTGGCTTGTTTGCCGCGAGTGCGGCGAAAGCGCTGGGCGCGGAGGGAGCTGGTGGGGAGGCCGGGATGTCCTGCGAGAGGTTGACCGCGCCCGTCGGCGCGAGCTGGCTCGCCGAGACAAGGTCAGCCTCGGGGCCGGACAAGAGGGCGAACGCCTCGTCCACGTCCGTGGTCCGCGCGGCGGCCCAAGTCTTCACCTCACGTGGCGCCAGCTCGAGGAACTCGACCAGCCCGTTGTGAGCAGACTCGACATCCTGGTCGCTGGCATCATCTCGGAGGCCAAGCCGACCGAGCAGCTCAATCCTGAGCCCGGCCCCATCTGCGCGACCTTCTACGGATACCGACTGACGACTCATGATGTTTCCTGCTCCATTTCGCTCCCGGTACGGTGCCGCGGGAGTTACGGCTCTGTCATCTAGTCTGCGTTTGAGCGATTTGGCGCACTATCCGTCGCGCGGCACATCTTGGGTAGAGATGGGCGGGAAGAGTCCATAACTACGCGCGGCAAGGTACAGACGGGTCTATGCCTTCCGCCGAGCAGTGCACCGAACTCGGCTCAGTACTTGAGCGCGTCGTGGGTGTAGCCGTGGCAGGTGAGGGTGCATGAACCGCCACCGCTGATTAGGGGGTCATTGCTGACGCCGGGCGTCCACCTGATCGGTTCGGTGACTGATACCGGCTGGACATTTGGCGCGAAGTTGACCAAGCGGGATCCACCCGGCACACCGACCGTGTTCGTCGTCGAGTGGATCCGGAAGTGGCACTCCGCGCAGATGGCGTTGCCCTGTCCGTCCCCGGCCTTGTCAATACTTGTCAGTCCGTCGCCTTCTCCTACCAAGCCGGTCAGGTGCTGCCCATGGAGATTGAAGCTCGTACCAGTGGAGTTGTAGGGAGAGGCTGCGTTGGCGAATGGCTCTTCGCCGTGACACACGTAGCACAATGCGAAGTCTCCAGCCGAGTACGCCGCCTTGACCTTCGACGTGTCGATGCGCGGCTTGAGCTCTCGGTCCAGGTAGTTCCTCAGCAAGATCCCACGGTTGCTCGACGTGTGGGGTGCGAGGTCCCCGCCGGCAGCCGGCGGCTGAGCCGCGGTCGGGTTGAGGATCGGGTCGCTCGGTTCCGGGGTTGAGCTGCTCGCATGGCAGTTGAGGCATCGCACCGTGCTGCCGACGCTGAAGTTCCACAGCTTGTATGGAGACTCCCCGGCCAAGCTGGCCTTCATCTTGTCAGTGCCATTGGTGCCAGCCGCCTCAACCGGATGGAACGACGCGTTCTTCGGGTTGAACTCCACTGCCTTGTCCAGCGCGTACTGCGAAGGCTCCAGGCCAGTGTTGGACGTGAGCGTTGCCGCACCGCTGTGGCATTTGAAGCACAGCTGGTATTCGCGGGTGACCGGTTTGTCGATGCCGTCCAGTTCCTCGTAGGTAGGAGCCTCGCCCGGCGCGCCGTTGACCACCGATACACCTGTGACGCCGGTCAGTGGTCCGGAGATGTCCCAACCGGTCGACAGTGGCGGCGTGCCGCCGTCACCGACCTGTGCGCTCCCAGGCGTGGGTTTGGCCCGGTGCGAGTTGTGGCAGTCAGCGCAGTCACTCTGTCGCGCGGTCGCGGGGGCCGAGGCAGCTGACGTGATCGCATCGTGTGAGTAGTACTCGCGCTTCTCGGGGACGTTCAAAGGGATGTCCAAGGCGTACTGGCTCTTGACGTCCTTGGCGCCTGCGCTGGTTGCCGCCGCCGAGCCGTCGTGGCAACTGAAGCAGAGGGCGCTTTGCGTGCTCTGGGCCAGCAGGTTTGGTGCCTGTGCGGCGTGTCCGCGATGACACGCCTCGCACTGGCCGTGGACGTTGGTCGAGGGCGCACCCACCACGACGACGGCCGAAGGGACGACAGCAGCGCTCAGAGAGCCGGACGCCAACGGATACAGCGTCCCGTCAGGGGGAGAGATCGCGGGCGTCGTGGCTGACCTCGTGTCAGCAGCTGTCGCGACGTTCAGCAACGGGTAGGCCAGGCCGTTCGCAACCGCTGCAGTTGGATCTTCAACCGTGGTGCCCTGGCGCTGGTCGGGTGAGCTCTGTGACTCAGGCGGGGCACCAAGGCCAATGTTGGCGACGTCCGGACCGATGTCAGCCCCGCCGTCGGTGATCCGAAGCTCGTAGATCGTTTTGTACTGCGCATCGATCGACAGCCCGACGGTGAACTCCTCCTCGGTGTACGAGCCAGCCGGCAGCGAGATCTGGACGTCGGGGTTCTTGCTCATCGAGTGATGACCGCCCACCGCGACTCCGGCCGCGCCGCCGCTGGTGCGGAAGTCCGCGACTGCTATGCCTTCTTCCAAAGGACCTTGCACGGTGCCACCGTTGGGGCCAGTGACCCATTCACCGGCCATATGGAAGGGGATCCCTGGCTCGGGCTTCTCAGGAACGACGAAGGACTCTGCGGCCCCCTGGACCCGGTACTCAAGCCGCGGGATCGTGACGATCGGATCCGCTGCAGTTCCGGTGTTCTGCACCTGGAACCGCACCCGGAAGGTCTGGAACTGCGAGCCGTTGAGAACCGAGCCATCGAACGCCAGGTAGGTGGGATCAACCCCGGGAGTGACAGCCGCCAGGATGTGATGGTCGACAGAGATGCCAGCAACCACCAACGGACTGACCAGTGAGGCAAGGCTGGGGATCGGCGCTGGGCTTGGTGTCACATCGGGGATGGGCGTCGTGGCAGTGTCGGTCGCAGTCGTGCCGGCAATATCTGTGGTGGTGGGACTCGGGGCATCCGTGGTCGTTGGACTGGGAACGTCAGCGGCGGTGCCAGTGGCAGCTGTGGTCTCTGTCGGAGTAGCCGTTGCGGCGAATGCGGTGACCTGCGAAGGACCGAACGGGGTCAAGGCCAGGGCGACCGCGGCCACGAGGGCCACGGAGACGGCTGGGTATGCCACAACGGCACGCAGACGAATGCGTTGGGCTTGGTCCTTGCTCGTGCGCTTCACAGGTGACTTCCTGGGTTGCTCGTTGTCGGAAAAAGAACTTCGGGTGGTCCGGAAGACCGGGCCACCCGAAGTCCGGAAATACAACTGCTAGGTGTCCAGCGCCTTCTTAGACGTTGTGGCACATCTCGCAGGTACCACGGTTGTCAACGCGCAGCAGGCGGCTGTTGTTGACGGCCATCGCGGGGGTTCCTGCAGGTGCGGGAGTTGTCCCGTCAGGCGCGGTGAAAGTCCTAGCCCTGTAGGCGCTCATGGCCACGTTTGAGCCGTGAGAGACGTGGCACTGGATGCAGTTCGGGCGATTCACGCCTTCCTTGTCGGCCGCGTCGGAACGGTGACGGTAGGTGAAGGTCGCGTCCGTCGTAAGAGTTGCACCCGTACCGCTAGTCAGGGGAGTCGAGTGGGAACCAGACCCAGCCAGGTAGCGCGTGTGGCAGGTGGTGCACCACGCGGCGACGTTGGTGATGTAGCCGTCCGTCCCACCTTGACCCTTCATATAACCGTTGCCGTCAGTGGAGTACGTCGTACTTCCGGCGACTGGGTTTGTTCCCGTTCCTATAGCGGTCAAAGGACCACCAGTCGTCGTAGGAACCTGGCGGTCAGCGACAGTCCAGTAGTTGTCGGTCGTGTAGACCCTCTTGTTCTCCTTACCATCGCTCGTAAGCTGAGGGACGTCGGGGATGTTGACTGGCGCGACGACGACAGCCAGGACCCCAGCGGACGCCGTGGTGGAGGCGTCGTTCGGGACTGGCCGCAGGATGCGGTAGTTGCCGTTGCCGTGCGGGTCGTGACATGAACCGCACTCCAACGTGACGCCAGTCTTGCCTGCATCAAGAGCGCCCCCAATGTTGGCGGAGACGGCCCCGTTGCCCCACATGGTGCCCTGCGTCGTGCCATCGATCTGGTGGCGGGACGTTACCGGGGTTAGGACCAGCTTGCCGGTGGTGTCCTTCAGCACTGGGACGAGATTGGATTCGGGGTGCGCATACTTATCGAGAACGGCGGGCATCGTCTTAGTCGCGCCCGCGCCATCGATGGAGGCGTACTCAAAACCGCCACCTCGAAGTGCCACCCCACTCGCCTGGCCGTCGACGACGTCGAGGTTTGATCCCAGATCGGCGTGGCAGCTGTAGCACAAGGCCGGCTGAGCCTCCTTCAGCAGCTTCTCGGCCTTGGCAGTGTGGGCCCGGTGACAACTGGCGCACCTTCCACCACCGACGGAGACCAGCTGGGTTTCGCTGGCCAACGCCGCGCTGCTCTTGTGAGTAGACCCGGAGGTGTCTGCCTGTGCTGGCCCGACACCACCCATCGTGAACATGAGGGCGCTTCCCACTCCCAAGAGGAGAAGTCTCTTCATTGCCCCACCTTCTTTTCGCATTATCTGTGCTCCAATTCCTTTGCCGTGTTCATGCATGTTCTTGAACCCTTCATTGCCGTTCCAGAGAACGGCCGTCTCACCCCTAGCACCCCTCTCCCGTGTCAGTAGCCCCACACCTGGACCCGGTTGTTTTCCCGGTCGGTGATGTAAATGTGAGCACGTGAATCGGTGGCGACTCCGTTCGGATACTCGAACGTTCCGTCCTCCTGACCCTCTTCGCCGAAGGACCCGATGTAGGTGGGCACCGCCTTCGCCTCATCGATGGTGTAGACCCGGATCTGGTGGTCTGAGGTATCTGCGACAAAGAGCCGTCCGGCGTCGTCGACCGCCACCCCACGCGGAAGGCCGAGGTCACCCTCGCCGATCCCTTGACTGATCGTGGCGAGCATCTTCCCGTACGGACTGAAGATCACCAATCGGCCGTTGTTGCTGTCACTGACCTCGATGTTGCCCTGCCCATCGACCACGATGCAGTTCGGGAAAGATAGCTGTCCGGGTGCTCCCATGGACCGCAACAGGGTGCCGTCGGGACTGAACTCCACGATCCGGTGGTTCTTGGAGGCTTCCCCCCCGACGTCGGTGACGTAGAGCGTGCCGTCCGGGGCGAACGCCAGCCCCAAGGGGCTCCACTCGCCGCCGAGGTTGCCCTTCGGAGCGAAGGTGCGTAGGAACGTGCCCTTCGCGTCGTAGACGTAGATCGAAGCGGTCAAGCGATCGCTGACGTAGACGTCCTGCGTCTTCGGGTTGATGGCCACATAACTAGGGAGATGTGCAGCCGGGCCGACGCCGGTGGACGCCGGGGGGGTCAGGGTGCCGGTCTGCTTGCCCGCGTGGTCGTAGACCCGCACCAGGCGAGTCCCGTCGCTCTCGGTGACGTAGACGCGGTCCCCGGTGGGGGTGACGGCCACGCCGATGGGCTTGGTCGTTCCGTAGATGCTCATCTCGTAGTGCGGCATCGTCGTCGAGCTGAGCCCCGGAAGCTCGGAGAGCGGCTTACGGTTCATGAGGTACCACACGAACAGCAGAGCCAAGATCACCAAAGCGATGAGGAGCGCGGCGATCATGCTCTTACGCTTCTTGTTCATCTTTGCGGGCGCCGCCTCACCGGCGATGTCACTAAAGCCCTCGACGGGAGACGGGGTGGCCTCAGGGGCCTCCGGCGGAGTGGTAGCGGACTTCGTCATCTCAGGTTCATCCCTGTTTCTTGGAAGTACTCGTCGGCGCTACGCCGAGCCGTGTCAAGGAGGAGATCGCATTGGCGTTCTTGGGATCGACCTTCAGCACCTTCTGGTACCAGGTGATCGCCTCCGGGTTGCTGGACTCGGTCTCCGCGATCAGGCCGAGACCAAGCAGGGCATCGACCTTCACCGGTCCGGCGGTCAGCGTGTTCAGCTGGTTCTTCGCCTCAACCGTCTTCTTGTGACAGAAGCTCGCCATCGCTCCGGCATACGTCGCCTCAGGCGCGTTACCGAGCTTGCCGTAGGCCACGTTGAGCTGGGTGTAGGGCTCGCACCATCCCATCGGCACGAACCTGAGGGCTTGTTTGAAGGAGTCGACGGCGAGCTGGGTTGAGCCCTCCTTGAGCCGCGCGACCCCCAGTTGGTACAGCGCGTCCGAGTCCGTCTTATCGATCTTGAGCGCAGCCTGAAGCTCGGTGATGGCGACCTTGGTGTTGCCCTGCGTCACGGCGATCTGGCCGAGCCAGTAGTGGGCTTCCTGCGCCTGCGGGTCGGCTCCGGCGAACTCTCCCTTGACAGCGACATCGGTGATCTTGTGGTAGGCCACTGCGGCAGCCTTGAGGTCACCTTTATCGATCAGGATGTGGCCACGTCCCAGCAGAGCCGGTCGGTTGCTCTTGTCGGCCGTCAGAATCACGTCGTACTGCTTCAACGCATCGTCCTGGCGCTTGTCCTGCAGATAGGCGGCAGCGAGCTGAAGTCGAACTTGGAGGTTGTTCGGTGTCTTTTTCACGGCCGCCTCGGCACCCGCGATCTGCCGGCCGACCAGTGACGGCCCCGCGTCGACGTGCTGGTCCTGGTAGTAGAAGCCACCGAACGCCAGAGCACCGACCACGAGCGTCAACACTCCAAGCCGCATCAGACGACTGAACGTCTGGTCTGAGACGGAAGCACTCCGTCGACTCAACTTCATTGTTATGCCAGTTCCTCTCGCTATGCCCGACACGCCTTCGAATCAAGCGCGTGCGCGACATGGAGGCGGGGACCTCCTCAAACCATCCTGTCTTCCGCGCGAGGGGGATCCCATCCGTCGCAGGGTAGATATCCGGTACAGGCCNNGCCTTGGCCGGCCGAGCGACGGTGCTGCTGTCGCGGACGGCCTGGACGATCTGCTCGAGCCCGGCGGCGCATGGGGCCACGACCGAGCCGCGGGTGATGACAGTGCTCACGTCGATCAGCACGGCGTGCGGGGCGAGCGTGGTCAGGTCGAACTGCTCGAAGGGGTCACTCGACTCGAAGATGACGACCGACGGACCGAGGGCCAGCGCAGACTCGACAGCCTCAGGGTGACGCGATGACGCGACCGTGGGGTCGACGCCTATCTGGGCCCGGAGGTACTTGGCGATTCCCTCACCCAGCAGGGCGTGCTCGTAGAGGATCACGACCGGGTGCTGCGTTTCGTTCGGCACGGCCTGACCCCTTCCCGGTAGCACGTGATTCCCGCCACTTTGAACGGTAACCACCCTCGTGCCCCACGACCATCCCCGCACCGGCACAGTTATCAGCCGGTCTACCTCTACCTCTCAGTGCGTCACTCGTCGACAGGTCGGCGTCCCAAACCCTGCCGCACGATGTATGCCGTGGCCTGGATGCGGTTCTCCATGTGCAGCTTCTCGAGGGCGTTGTGGACGTGGTTCTTCACAGTGCCCTCGGTGATCGAGAGGCTCTTGCCGATCTCTTTGTTGCTCATGCCCTCGGCCACGAGCTGGAGGATCTCGAGCTCGCGGCGCGTGACGGGCGGCCCCTCGGGCTGCGCCGGCGACGAGGTCCGCCTCGTGGCCCCGTTCTGGATCTCGCTCAGCAGCCGCCCAGCGATGGCCGGCGACAGGGGCGTCTCGTTGCGCATGACGGAACGGATCATGTCGTAGAGCTGCTCGGGTCGAAGGTCCTTCAGGAGGTATCCGTGGGCACCGAAGCGGATGGCGTCGAAGACATGGTCGTCGGCCTCGGACACGGTGAGCATGATGACCTTGACGGTCGACAGCTGCTCGCGGATGAGACGGACCGCCTCAACCCCGTTCATCACCGGCATCTCGACGTCCATCACGACGAGGTCCGGTAGCAGCAGCCGGGCCTTCTCGACCGCGTCCAGACCGTTCTCGGCCTCACCCACGACCGTCATGTCATCGCGCCCGTCGATCAGCGACGCGATGGCACCACGAAAGAGCGGCTGATCGTCAACGAGCAGGATGCGGATCGGTTCGTGCGCCTGCATTCATCACCTCGACGGAAGCTGTTCTCGGATGCGATCGCTCGGGGACGCTTGCGGTGACACGCGTTCCACGCCCTGGGGCTGAGTCGATCGTAAGGCTACCGTTGAGGAGCGCCATCCGCTCGCGCATAGTGAACAGCCCGAACCCGTCCCGGTCGAAGGGCGAGCCACCCTGGTCGAAGCCGAGACCGTCGTCCTCCACGACAAAGGTCGTGCTCGACTCGGACTCGGTGATCCGGACGATGGCCGACTTGGCACCCGAGTGCTTGCGGACGTTCGTCAGCGCCTCTTGGATGACCCGGATCACCTGGACCTCACACCGCGGCGACAGGGCCAGCTGGTGGTCGAGGTCACTGCTCAACGAGGCCTCGATCTTGCACTGCTGGCTGTACTTGACCAGGTATGCGCGAAGGTTGTCCTCCAGCCCGCGCTCGGTCTTGCTCGAGTCGCGCAGACCGAGGATCGACTCTCGGACGTCCTGGTAGGCGTCCTCACAGATGTCCGCGATCTCAGCCAGCTCCTCCGCGACCGCGGGGTTGTCGCTGACCTCTTCACGCGAGTCCAGCGCTCGAAGTCGCAGATGGGTGACTCCGAGAACCTGCGCCAGGCTGTCGTGCATCTCGCGGGCAATCCGCTCGCGTTCGGCGAGGACCGCACGCTGGCGCCCGCTCTCGCGCATCTGGGCGCTTGTGATGGCGATCGCGGCAAGGCCGGAGAGGGTGACGAGGAAGGCACGGTCGCGCTCGGTGAAAAGGACATCGGATTTCCGGCCGATCCACAGCTCGCCCAGCAACCCGATCGGGCCGCGAATCGGGACCACCATGTCAGCGTTCCAGTCCGGCGAGGACCGAACCGGGCAGGCAGTCGCGGGCCCGTGATCGTTGTGGTCAGACCGACCCGAGGACGTCATACAGGAGGTGCCTTCGGCAAAGGAGGCTCCGCCCTCGGACGCCCCCGCGAACTGAACGGATAGAGCGGCGTCCTCGTCGAGGCTCAGGACGGCCTCATCGCTGCCCATGAGCTCGCGCGCGTGCTGGACCACAGCCGAAAGGATGTCAGGGGGCGGGTTCTGGTTAGAGATCTGCAGCAGCACGTCATAGAAGGCGTGACCTTCGTACTTCCTGCGGTTGAGGTCGGCAACGAGCTGGGCGAGCTGGATCGCGCTGGCCAGCTGATGGCCGATGGTCTGCAGTGTGCCGGAGGCGAGGCGGTCGCCCGCGCCGGCACCGACGGGGAGCCAGAGCCGCATCTGGCCAACGGTCACTGTCCCCGTTGACAGCGGGAAGTCAATGATTGGTGCGTCATCGCCACCAGGGTCGTTGGGCACGAGCATGGCTGACCCGGGGGCTGCGAGCAGGCGCCTTGTCACGCCCGCGCCATCCGGCGATCGGTCTTCTGAGTTGAAGATGGTGACTGATGCCTGAACCGCGCCGCTCGTGATGAGCACGCTCTCAAGGGCCACGTCGACGATCTGGTCCACACCGACTTCGCCCTGCACTGCGCTCGACACGGCGTTCATGGCCGCCAGCTCGCGGTTCTGCCTGACCACCTGTCGCTGCGCGCGGTCGATGAACCGGAACATGACCAAACCGAAAGCAAGGATCGAGATGACCTCGACGCCAATGTAGAGGGGGCGATAGCCGTCCCAGAACCCGTCAAGTCGCAGGTCTTGGCCCTCGACCGTGTAGTGGACGAACTCCAGGGCGAGGATGAAACAGACCGGCAGCAGGACACTCAGCACCTTGAGGCGGCGATCGACCCACTTGTAGGCCCAGCGCTCACCTGCTCGCCTCGACGGCTGGTGCGCTGACGTGGGCTGGGGCACAGACGTGGGCGTCGCGGCCTTCGCAGGTTCGAACCTCGCGTGCGCGGACTCGGACGTCGCGGCTGGCGTCACGTTGTCTGCCCGAATACTGATGCTGCCTCCTAGGTCCCCCGCAGACTCTGGGCGTGCCTCGGGACCCATGCATCTTACGGCCTCATGTCCAGCCCGTCGCCCAGCCGCAGCCGAGCAGATCGCGTAGGGCGACAACGAGTGACGTGGCTAACATTGACAACGGGACCAAAGTCCTTAGGACAGCCTAACCTCACAACGTACGGTCACTACATGACCTTGCCAGAGAGCCCACTGGGCGCCGAGCTGCGCGTGACCGGTGTCCGGCTGCCGGCTGCGGACGCGTTCCGGCTGAACGAGATGGGGATCCGGCTCGGGACGATTGCCCACGTCACGCAGCATGCGGCGTTCGGCGGCCGGGTCATCGCCGTCGCCGGGTCCCGCTATGCACTCGACGGAGGGACGGCGGCCCTCATCGACGTCGAGCACGTGCGACGACGCGCATGAGCAGCTG
>PKWT01000171.1 GCA_003132125.1 Micrococcales bacterium
GCCTGATTCTTGTCGCGCCCCGGTGGGCGCAGTCCCATGTGTCTGGAGCCCTTGATGACCAACGACACCAACGTTCCCAGCGCGGTCCTGGACAGCGCACACGTCGGCGATATCCAGGGCGCGTTTGGCACGATCCGTCAGGGTGACGTGGCCCCACGCCGGCGAACTTCGCTGCAGCTTCGAACACTGTTGGCGATCATCGGCCCTGGCCTGATACTGCTAACGCGGCGGTGGTTGCCACCGGCCTGCCCTCTAGCTATCGAGACTCGCCTTCAGACCCGCCGTCGTCGGCGGCGGCGCGGCCTTAGCCTCGATCCATCGGAGCCAGGCGGTTGGTCGCCTGTCGCCCCTGGTGGGGTGACGGCGGACATGAGAGACCGCCCGGACACGGCCACGCAGCTGCCCGGTGGTGGATATGAGAACTGCCCGCTGACGCTCGGTTTGGTGGCGCGCCGGGTCCGACAGAATGTTGGGATTATTGGGAATTGTGGAGGTGGCCGTGCCTGACTTGCTGCCTTCTGAGGACCGGGACGGCCGGCGGCGGCGCTTCAGAAGCCGCGGGATGCTGGTCCGCCAGTCGGTGAACTCATCTTTGGTCTCCGTCGCGGGTCTGATTCGGGCACCTGTTCGAGATCTTGAGTCCCACGATGTGGGGCGTTTGGTCGACGTGGTCGTTCGTTGGGACCGCGGTATCTACCCGCAGGTGTCGGGATTGGTGATCCGGATCGGGTCCCGTCGTGCGTTCGTCCATGTCGCCGACGTGTCGAACATGGGGCGACGTGTGGTCCAACTTGGATCGACTCGTGTGGATCTGAAGGACTTCGTGCGACGCCCGGGAGAGCAACTTCTGCGCCATGACGTCATCGACCATCAGCTTCTCGATGTTGACGGCGCACGGGTGGTGCGGGCGGCTGATCTCTATGTGGCTCACGTCGGCTCGCGCTACTGGGTCGTCGGAGTGGACGTCTCGTTCGTGTCATTCCTGCGACGACTGCTTCCCGCCCGGATGAGCAGTCGCCCCACCGCTGAGCGTGTGTTGGACTTCGCGTCGATCCAACCATTCGGACGTCCTGGGACACCTGTGAAGCTGCGCAAACCGCACCGGGGTCTTGAGCAACTCCGCCCGGCGGACCTGGCAGACCTGTTGGAGGACCTCGGCCGGCCGGAACGACGCGAGCTGTTGTCGCTGCTGCCTCCGGAGAACGCGGCTGACGTGTTGGAGGAGATGGAACCCCGGCACCTTCACCTCTTGCTGCGAGACGTGCCGATCGATCAGGCGGCAGTGCTCGTCGCGATGATGGAACCTGACGAAGCGGTGGACGCCCTGCGTGACTTGTCCGAGGAAGAGCGCCTCAGCTTGCTCGCGCAGATGCCCGGGGCCCGCGCGGCGGAACTCCGCGGGCTGTTGACCTTCCCCGAGGGCGTCGCTGGCGGAATCATGACCACCAGAATCGTAGTCCTGACCATGAACGAGACGATCCGGGACGCCCGCGAGAAGGTGCGCGCTCGCCGGCAAGAGGAGGACGTCGATGCTCTTGTGGTCATCGACGGGGAGGGACGCCTCATCGACGACCTTTCGCTGATGGATCTGCTCGACAACGATCCCGACACACCCATCGCGGCCGTTGTCGGCCCCCCTTACCCTGGCACCGTACTGCCTGACGCGGACCTGGACGACGTGGTTGAGCAACTGATCGGCAACCGCGGGGCGTCCTTGGTCGTGGTGGATTCCGAGCATCGACCCATCGGCCGGATTCTCGCTGATGATGTGGTCGACGCCCTTGTTTCGACCGACGTCCAGCGACGCTGGCCCTGGCAACCCAAAGGCCCCGGGGGATGACCGGCCCGAAGAACGGGGCGCACCCCGAGACCCTCGAGGATGCGCTTTCGGCCGGGGGGAACTCAGACAAGAATGCGCCGCGCACCCGGTTGCGCAGAATCCAATTGGCCACGATGCTCGGCGTTCTCGGCCCAGGACTGATCGCGGGTTTGTCCGACGACGACCCGGCTGGCATTACGACCTACTCGGTGCTGGGGACAAAGTACGGCTACCAGATGCTCTGGGTGCTCGGTGTGTCCACCATCGCCTTGGTCATGTTCCAGTCTCTGGGCGCCCGTATTGGCGTTGTCACCGGTCAGGGCCTGGCGGGGCTGATCCGGCAGAAGTTCGGTGCCCGCTCCGCCGTCGTCGCGATCCTCGCGCTGCTACTGGCGAACATCGGCACCACCGCCGCGGAGTTCGCCGGGATCGCAGCAGGATTCGAGTTGTTCGGAGTGCCACGCCAGGTCGCGGTGCCTGTCACCGCACTCCTGGTGTCGGTCCTGGTCCTGCGGGGCGGGTTCAAGGGCATCGAGCGCGTACTGCTCGGTCTGTCCGCGATCTTTATCTGCTACGTAGCCGCTGGGGTCCTCGCCCACCCCGACTGGGGCGCCGCGTTCACGGGACTCGTCGTGCCGACGATGCCGCTCACCCGTGATGCCGTCGTCATCGCCACCGCCACACTGGGCACGACCCTTGCCCCCTGGGGCCTGGCCTTCATCCAGTCCTACGCCGTTGACAAGCGCCTGACCACCGAGTCGCTGCCCTACCTACGCGTCGACGTGATCACTGGAGCGCTGCTCACCGGGATCATCGGCTTCTTCGTCGTCGTGTCGTGCGCGGCGACCCTGCACGCCCGCGGGCTCTCGATCAACGACGCCGCCGACGCTGCCGCGGCACTCGAACCTCTCGCCGGGACGCTGGCCAAGGATCTATTCGCTATCGGACTCATCGGTGCGGCCGTCCTCGCCGCCTCCATCTTGCCGCTGTCCACCGCGTACTCGGTCAGCGACCTCACCGGGAGCCCCGCCGCCCTTGACGACGACCTTCGGGCCGCGCCCCTGTTCTACGGAACGTTTGCACTGGTCACCGTCATCGGCGCCGGCCTCGTCCTGATCCCGAATGCCCCGCTCGTCGCCATCCTGGTCCTCAGCCAGGTCCTCAATGCGGTGCTTCTCCTGCCGTTGCTCTGGTTCATGTACGGGATCGCCCGAGATCGCGATCTCATGGGGGACTACAGCGCAAGTCGCGGCGCGGCCAGCGGATATTTGGTCGCCATCGCCGTCATCGCCGTGTGTATCGTGGCTCTGGGCGTTTTGTCCGTTCGGCCCTGACCGACGCACATCCGTAGACCCGGCAAGCCGTCGATCCACTCCCTGGGCTCCAGCCCGCGGCCTGCCCCGCCATCGGGCGCCCGCTAATGCCGTTACCCAGCGGGTCGGATGTGTCCGCGCGACTCTATGCAGTCAGTAGGCGCGCCCTCAAGCGAGCGTTTCTTCACGGACGGCCACCTGCGTCTTACTGGGCGGAATGACCGCACGTTCATCGGCAGATCCAGTAGATTCCTTGCCGATCTTGGGAGCCGTTGGCGCGACTGATACTGGACCCTTTCATTCTCACCGCGTCGCGCCGCTGCGTGCTAACAATTTGCTAACCGCAGCCCGGATCTGATCGGTCAGCACCGCATCGTCAGGCCCGCCGCCAAGCACTGCAGCCGTGCTCTTGGTTCGCGGTGGACGCCTTGGGCGCTACTCGTAATGAATAGGTCATCGGTTCGATTCCGATAGGCGGCTCCGCGAAGAACCCCAGGTCAGAGATTCTGACCTGGGGTTCTCTCGTACGCAGGGGGCCTTCCCGCCGCCGATCAGGCTTCTTCGCGATGACGTCCGAAATGAATCCCCAGCCCCTGTCGGGGAGGACCCCCTCGCCCTCCGGGTGAGGCTTGCAGCTGCTGGTCAAGAGCTCGTTCGCGCTCGTTGATCTGTGTGGCCCAGTCGGTCATGACGTCGAGCGAGTTCTTGAGCACGTCCCGAGGCAAGAGGTCGGCGTCATCGGCGTTGACCTCCTTCGTATCGGAGTTCATGCCTTGCCTCCCTCTGGATCCGAGCGTGTGTGCATCTTGAGGCTACTTGAGGCTGAGTCAGCGTTCAGAAGGAGTGGTCGATATTCGTATCGAGAGCGCCGACGGGCGCGAGAAGAACGCGAGAAGAACCGTGTGACAAACGGTGGTCATCCACCGACTTTGCGATGGGCGAGCTGGCTCGTATGACGGAGGGTGGGCGCGTGCGGCTCGTCACCGTTCTGGGGCCGGCGGGCATGGGAAAGACCAGGCTCATTGAGCACTTCACGGCGGGGGTCGGCGACGACGAACCACACCGGCGATTCCCTTAGGGTCAGGAGCCGCCCATGACCATGGGTCCGCCCATGCCCTGCCAGGCGCCGATCCCGCCGGCGAGGTCGTAGAGGTGGGTGAAGCCAGCACCACCCATCTGCTCCAGCGCTGCCCCTGAGCGGTTTCCGCTGCGACAGTAGACGGCGTAGGTGGCGTTCTTGTCGAGCTTGGTGATCCGGGTCGCGAAGTCAGCGGCCTCGATGTCGATGTTCTGTGCCTGTGGCAGGTGGCCGCTGGCGTACTCGGCCGGGGTCCGCACGTCGAGCACGATAGTGCCCGGTTTGGCCATGGCGGTGGAGAAGTCGCTGGCGGTCATGTGCTGACCGGTCGCTTGTGAGGCCGAACTGCCTGTGGGATCGCTGGACGAGCAGCCGCTGACTCCGATGATCGCAGCCACGGCCATTGCGCCGACTGCCATACGGGTCGACCAGGATCGGGTGAGGTGCATTCGCATGGTGCTGGCTCCTTCGAGGGATAGAACGGTTCTCAGAGGTTCGGGTGGACGGCCTGGAGCGTGAGCCATCCGCCGGAGAGGTTGCGGGCGTCGAACCCTTCGCCGAGCAGCACCCGCGTGGCTAGGTAAGCACGGACACCGCGGGCGCAAAGGACGCTCACTTTGCGTCCTTTCGCCGCTGCACGAACCTCGTCCAGCCGTTGCCGAATCTCGAGGTGGGGGATGTTGAGGGCGTCGTCGAGGTGGCCCTCGGCGAACTCAGTCCGTGACCGGACGTCCAGCACGAGGGTCGTTGCCATCGCTTCGTCCAAGTCATCGGCCTGCCACTGCGGCATGGTGCCGTCGAGGACGTTCTGGGCGACGAACCCCAGCATGTTCACCGGGTCCTTGGCCGAGCCGTAGGGCGGGGCGTAGGCGAGCTCTAGTTCGGCGAGGTCGTCTGCGGTCATGCCGGCCCGGATGGCGGTGGCAAGGATGTCGATGCGCTTGTCGACGCCCGCGCGGCCGACCCCCTGGGCGCCGAGCAGTGTGCCATTGGGGGCAAAGCTCGCGACGAGGTGCACATCTTCGGAACCTGGGTAGTAGCCCGCGTGGTCACCCGGGTGAATGTGCATCACCTCGTGCTCGATGCCCGATCGACGCAACGTGGCCTGGTTCGCCCCGGTGGTTGCGGCGGTGAGGCCGAAGACCCGCACGATCGCGGTGCCCAGGACCGCGGCCTGTGGGGTGGTGTGGTGCCCGCAGATCGAGTCGGCCGCCCGGCGACCCTGTCGGTTGGCCGGACCAGCCAGCGGCACCGGCATCCGTGAGCCGGTGATGGCCTGGGTGACCTCGACCGCGTCGCCGACCGCCCAGATGTGGGGGTCGGAGGTGTGCTGGTCGGCATCGACGCGGATCGCGCCGGTGGGACCCAGGTCCAGCTCAGCGTCGAGCGCCAGCGCGCTCGCGGGCCGCACTCCGACGTTGACGATGACGAGGTCGGCGGCGAGGGTGGCACCGTCGGACAGGGTGACGGTCACCGCGCCGGTCGTGCTGCTCTCGACCGACTCGTCGAGCGGTGTGACGGCCTGCGCGGAAACGCCCAGACGGAGGTCGACCCCGTGTGCGGCGAGCTCGGCGGCCAGCAGTGGTGCGAGCTCGGCGTCCATCGGCGGCAGGACGTGGTCGGCCAGCTCGACGAGGTGGACCTGGAGGCCGCGCGAGGTGAGCGCCTCGACCGCTTCGAGGCCGATGAAACCGGCACCGATGACGACGGCGCGCGGGGCTTGCCCGGTCTCGACACGCATATCCAACAGCTCGTCAACGCGCTCCCGAAGCGCATCGACGTCAGGGATGGTGCGCAAGGTATGCACGGCCGGGTGGTCCAGGCCCTCGATGGGCGGACGTACACCGACCGCTCCCGGGGACAGCACCAGCGCGTCGTACGGCAGGGCGTAGGAGTCCTCCCCGGCTGCGATGGTGACCTTTTGGCCGTGCCGGTCGATGCCGGTGACGCGGTGGCCGGTGCGCACGTCCAGGTTGAGGGACGCAGCCAGGGACTCGGGGGTGTGCAACAGGAGCGCATCTCGCTGGGCGATCTCGCCTGAGAGGTGGTAGGGCAGGCCGCAGTTGGCAAAGGAGACGTAGGCCCCCTGCTCGAGGACGATGATCTCGGCGTGCTCGTCCAGACGTCGGGCGCGGGCCGCGGCGCTCATGCCACCGGCGACGCCTCCGACGATGACGATCCGCATGCCGCCCTCGGGGGCGGTGGGTTCGACGGGGATGGGCCCTGTGGTCGTGGTCATCAGCGGACTGACCCGCCGGCGCGCTGCCAGGCGCCGATCCCGCCGGTCAGGCTTGCTGCGTCGAACCCGAGCCCGCGAAGGTGCTTGGCTGCGGTGCGTGAACGCATCCCGCTGGCACACATCACGACGACGGGTCGACCCTGGTGCAAGCGTCGTGGCGCCTGGTCAATGTTGCCGAGGGCGACGTGGATGGCGCCGGGTGCATGCCCGGACTTCCATTCGCTGCTCTCTCGCACGTCCAGCAGGGTGGCCCCATCGCGGACCAGGTCAAGAGCCTGTTCGGCCTTGACCTTCGATCCGAGGCGACCGTCGGCTGGCTGCCCGCCAAAGAGCCGTCGTAGCCGGTCGAGGACAGAGGGGGTCGGGCTGGGGGTGGAAGAGGTTGTCAAGGTGGACTCCATTCGTCATGTACAGCATACCCCCTGGGGTATACGCCTGGATACCACGCATCCTGGACCTGATGGCCGACGTGTTGAGCTGGAGAGCCGGGTGAGAGAGTCCTCATCTGGTCTGGAACGCGCTGACGGCGTGCCGCTGTGCGGCACGCCGTCAGCGTCGACCTTGCCGGAGCCCTGCACAACCAAGCAGCTCTCTGCGCCGACGAGGGTGTTGTCGATCCCTAGCGCATCGGGCCCACTGGCACCGTCATGGCCGGAGCGTCCTGGACGGGCACGGGAACGGCCGGGTGCATCGACGCGTGCGACCTGGGCATAACTGCGTGATACGCGGGGAGAGTCTTGGGGGCCGGCGGCACGACCAGGCTGACGCTTCGGTGCCCCGCCGCAATCGGCATGGATGCGGCATGCGGCAGAGCCGTGTCGGCGGTCTGCGGCGTGCCGGTGCCGAACAGACCCTTGGCGTTGGCGTTGGCATGCGCCTTGGCCGTGTCGCTGGCGTGCGCAGCCGCCGGCCCGACCCCACTTACCTGAAGAACCTGACCTGGGGCATCGGCAGGTGTCAACGATCCGGTGGCTGCGTATGCTCCGCCGGCGGCGAGCGCCACGCCGAGCATGCTCGCGGCTCCGGTCACGAGCAGTTTGCTGGATGTCTTCATCATGTTCTTGAACCCTTCGTTACAACGTCCCGGTTCCGGGCCGCGGTCATCACTGTCTCAGCGCCGTATGAGGTGACCGCGAGAGCAAGATGAGAGAGTTCACACCGTGGCCAACCTCGATGCGAGCCGATCCAACCTCCCGCCGAGCCGAGCGGGAGGGTGGCTGCCGGGTCTGGCAGTCGCTAGCGCGGTATCGGCGTACGTCCTGATCGTCTTCGGCAGCCAGGTCCGAGTCAGCGACTCGGGGATGGGTTGCCCCGACTGGCCGCTGTGTGACGGCAACCTCGGACCGATCTACGAGTTTCACGCCCTCATGGAACAGACACATCGTTACATCGCTTTGGTGGTCACGGTTTTGGCGGTGACCACGGCGCTGCTTGCCTGGCGAGCCCGGCCCCGGTCCGCGGCCATCCGGCCGGCGCTGTTCACCGTCGCCATCATCATCGTGCAGATCGGGCTGGGTGCCCTGACGGTGATCGCCGGCAACGGAGCGCCGACCGTAGCCGCCCACCTGCTCGCTGGTCTCGCGATGCTGGGTGGTGCCACGGTCACCGCCGCCTGCGCCCTGGTGCCTGCCCGCCCGGTCACCGGCCGTCGGCTGGGTCCGGTTGGCTGGGTCGCCATCTGTGCTGCAGGCGTGTTGTTCATCTCCGGATCGCTGGTGGTCAATGCCGAAGCCGAGAAGGCGTGCGCAAGCTTCCCGTTCTGCCCCCCGGATCAGCCGGGCGCCCTCGTCTGGCTGCACCTGCTCCACCGCGGCATCGCCGTGCTGGCAGCGATCGCACTGCTCACGTTCTCGACACGGGCATGGCGGCGCTGGTCGGGCATCCGCGGAGCCCGTGGACTGGCCGCCACGCTCGCTGGTCTGGTCGTGGCCACGGCGGCTCTGGGCATCGTCAGCGCCCTCTTGAAGGCGCCACCGATCATGCAGGACCTGCACCTCGCCGGCGCCGCCGCAGTGCTCGCCGCCTCGTTGGGGCTTGCGGCTCTGGGCTGGTTGACCGGTGCGGACAGCGTGGACAATGAGCCGGGGAACGATCCGTCAGTGACGGCGCAGCTGCCGGTATCCACGGAGGCCCGGCAGTAGCTAGGCGAGGTCGGCAGCTACGCGAGGTCGGCGAGCGGGACCGAGGGGTCCGCGAGGCGATCGAGGTTGACGGTTGTGTCGCTGCGGATGAGCGCTTTGATGCCGTCGCCCTGGTCCCAGACGTTGGCGTTCATCCCGGCCAGGACGTGCCCGTCCTTGAGCCAGAAGGCGAGGAACTCTCGTCCCGCCACGTCCCCGCGAACCACGACCTGGTCCCAGTCTGCGGCGAAGCCGTTGTACTCCATGCCGAAGTCGTACTGGTCGGAGTAGAAGTAGGGGAGCTTCGCGTATGCCGTGCCCTGGTCGAGCATGTTGCGCGCCGCGGTCTGACCCTGGTTGAGGGCGTTGGCCCAGTGCTCCAGTCGAATTCGCTTCTGGTACATGGGATTCCACGTCGAAGCGACGTCGCCGGCGGCAAAGACGTCGGCGGCGCTGGTGCGCAGGAACTCATCGACGACGATGCCGTTCTCGACGTCCAGCCCGGCATCCCTCGCCAGCTCGTCTCGCGGCGATGCGCCGACTCCCACGACAACCAGGTCGCCTTCGATCAGCGAGCCGTCCTTCGTTCGAACGCCTTGCGCAGCAACGGTTCCCACTATCGCCTCGATCTGCGTGGCCAGGTGAAGGGCGACTCCGTGATCGGCGTGAAGGTCGCGGTAGACGTCGCCGATCTCCTGCCCCAGAACCCGCTCGAGCGGAACCGTTTCGGGGGCCACGATCGCAACCTCGGCGCCGAGCTGCCGGGCGGATGCGGCAACTTCGGAGCCGATCCAGCCGGCGCCGATGACCACAACACGGGTGGCTGCTCCGATCGCGGTGCGAAGAGCATCCGAGTCGCCCATGTTGCGCAGGTATTGCACCCCCGGAAGCTCCGCGCCAGGCAGTGGAAGACGCCGTGGGACTGCGCCGGTGGACAGGAGGAGCCGGCTGTACGGCATACGGCTGCCGTTCTTCATGGTCAGCTCGTGCATAGCGGGGTCGAACGATGCGACCTGTGTCCCGGTCAACAGCTCGATGTTGTTGTTGGCGTAGAAGCCCTCGTCGTGGACGTAGAGCTTGGCGGCAGGCTTTTCCCCGCGAAGGTAGTCCTTGGACAGCAGGGGACGCTCATAGGGGCGTTCGGTCTCCTCGCCGATCAGCACTACCCGGCCGTCGAAGCCCTCGATGCGCAGCGTCTCGGCCGCCTTGGCTCCGGCCAAGCTCGCGCCGACAATGACGAAGGTTTGTTCTGAAGCCATCAATGACCCCTGGTGAGGGCGAAGAACTCCTGTCGCGAGCGCGCGTTATCTCGAAGGGCACCGTGGACCGATGACGTGATGGTCGTCGAGCCGCTGGCCTGGACCCCACGCATGGACATGCACATGTGCTCAGCCTCGATCACCACGCCGACTCCCTTGGGGGCGAGGTGTTCCTGCAGCCAGTTCGCGACCTGAACAGTGAGCCGCTCCTGCACCTGGAGGTCTCGGGCGAAGAGCTCAACCACGCGCGCCAGCTTGGACAGGCCGAGGATGCGCTCACCGGGCAGGTAGCCGACGTGGGCGACCCCGGTGAACGGCAACATGTGGTGCTCGCACAGTGAGTGAACCGGGATGTTTCTGGCCAGCACCAGCTCGTCGTAGTGCTCGTCGTTGGGGAAGGTCGTGAGGTCGAACTCACGTGGTGTCAGCATCTCGGTGAAGGACTCAGCGACTCGACGGGGGGTGTCCTCCAGGTGCGGTGAGGCGGGATCGCGTCCAAGCGCGCGGAGGAGGTCGCGCACGGCACGTTCTGCGGCCGGCAGGTTGACCTTCTCGCGGTCGTGGACGACCCGGAGCCGCCGGCTGACATCGTGGGCCCTGTCCTCGGCAGCGGTCGGGTGTTCGAGCTTGGCGATGCTCATCTTGGTCCCTTCTAAAAACGCTTTACGTTGACATTAGAAGATAGAGTGGGCCTCGTCAACAAGCGATTTGGTGTAAGGATGTAAGTCATGGCGCCCGGAATGCATTCCGACCCCCTTGGCGGGGTCGCTCGCGAGGCGCCTGCGGGGGCCCCGGCGGATGTCTCGGCCGTGGCGAGTCTGGATGAGCCCACGAGGCGGCGCATCTATGACCATGTCGGCGCGCAGGGGGCCCCGGTCAGCCGTGACGACGTGGCGGTCGCGCTTGACGTCCCGAGGCGCACGGCTGCCTTCCATCTCGACCGTCTGGCAGAGCTGGGTTTGCTCGAGGTCTCGTACGGACGCCGCACTGGACGCACCGGCCCAGGCTCAGGTCGCCCAGCCAAGCTCTACCAGCGTTCGACTCGCGACGTTGCTGTGTCGCTGCCCCCCCGTGACTACGATCTTGCCGGGAGGCTCCTTGCCGGAGCCATGGCTCAGGCCCAACAAACCGGAGAGCGTCCTCGTGAGGTTCTTGACCGGCAGGCACGTGACCTCGGTCGAGCCATGGCACGCGAACGGTCCGGCGGACCGGCGGATCGGGGCGCCACCAGCGTCCTCATGGGCCTGCTCGAGGACCACGGCTTCGAGCCACGGTCCGCAGCCGGCGACATCGTCCTCCACAACTGCCCGTTCCACGCCCTTGCCCGGGAGCAGGCCGAGCTGGTCTGCGGTATGAACCTGCATCTGCTGGTGGGTGTCCTGGAGGGTCTCGGTACGACGGGGCTTCAGGCCCGCCCTGAACCGGGCGACTCCGGTTGCTGCGTTCGGTTGGGACAGACGGACACCCCTGCGTGACGTCGCCACATCCCGTGGGGGACGTTGCCACCGACCCGACACTGCGCTACCGCCTCGGTGGTCGAAAGACGTGGATGGTGTGGTCTGCGGCCACATCCGTCTACATCCTCGCGGTCTTCCACCGCACCTCGTTGGGTGTTGCCGGCCTCATCGCGGCGGAGCGGTTCCACATCACCTCCGCCCAGCTCGCCACGTTCACGATGGTGCAGCTGTTCGTATACGCGGCCATGCAGATCCCTGTCGGCGCCATCCTGGACCGCGTCGGTGCCAAGAAGCTGTTGGTCACCGGGGTCGTGCTGATGACGGGTGGCCAGTTCGCGTTTGCCTTCGCGAACACGTTCGGTGCCGGGGTCGCGGCTCGGGTCTTCGTCGGCATGGGCGACGCAATGATCTTCATCAGCCTCATGCAGCTGGTCGCCCTGTGGTTCCCGCCGGCACGTACCGCCATGATCACCCAGCTGACCGGTGTCTTCGGTCAGGTTGGCGCGGTCGTTGCAACGGTGCCCCTGTCCTCCGCGCTGCACCACTTGGGCTGGACCATATCGTTTGCCACAGCCGCGAGTGTCGGTGTCGTTCTCGGGGTCGTCCTGATCGTCGTCGTGAAGGATTCGCCGTACGAGGACCATCATCGGGATGAGCTCAAGATGCGGGCCGTCGGCCGGGCGCTGAAGCTGGCCTGGTCAGAGCCCGGGACCCGGCTCGGTCTCTGGTCGCACTTCTCCGCGCAGTTCGGCGCCACCGTCTTCGCGCTCCTGTGGGGTTTCCCGTTCCTGGTCTCCGGACAGGGCTTGACGCCGGGTGCTGCCAGTGGCCTGCTCATCCTCATGACAGTCACCGCCGTCGTGACCAGCCCGCTGATCGGCGCCTTCGTCACCCGGTGGCCGTACTCCCGGTCCACGCTGATCCTGTGGATCGTCGGCTCCATCATGGCGGTCTGGGCGGTCGTACTCGTGTGGCCCGGTCGTGCACCCCTGTGGCTGCTGGTGGTCCTCGTGGTGGTCCTCGCGGTGGGTGGGCCGGGCTCGATGGTCGGGTTCGACCTGGCGCGGACCTTCAACCCACCCACCCGTCTGGGCAGCGCCACCGGGATCGTCAACGTTGGTGGCTTCGTGGCATCTCTGAGCACCGTCGCCCTGATCGGCATCGTGCTCGACCACGTGGCGCCCGGTGGCCCTTCGACCTACACGGTGGACTCGTTCCGTGCCGCCATGTCCGTGCAATACATCGTGTGGGTGATCGGCGTGGTCCAGATCCTGCGTTTTCGGCGCAAGGCCCGACGCGCCCAGCTGACTCAGAGCCGTGTCGTTACCAATTTGTGATGCATCGGGATCGACGGAGGCTCTTGCGGATCGCCGGAGGGGTGACCTGCAGAAAAACACCGTTGTCATTCGCTCACCCCTGCGCTGCTGGCTATTTCCGGGGGGCGCTTTTGTGTGGTATTCGTGTGACTGGTGTTCCCAGAGTGGTTTGTCGCCTCTACCCTTAAAAGGTTGACGGTTGTCGATCGAAAGGCGTAGTCCGTGCCGAGCACCCGCAAGTCCATCCGGTTCCAGCTGGTCATTGCGACTGGAACCGCGCTTGCGCTTGCCGTGACCGTTCCCGGAGTCGCCGCTCACGCGGATCCCGTCTACCCCTCGGCGGGTCAGGTCAAGGCCGCCCAGGCAGCGGTCGGGGACAAGGCCGCCCAGATCTCTGTCATCGAGGGCCAGCTGAAGGCGTCCAACGCGCGCCTGGAGGAAGTGCAGTCAGCCGCCGAGGTGGCCACAGAGAAGTACAACCTGGCGCGCGCGCTGCTCGAACAAGCCACCGCGGCGGCGAAGGCCGCCGGCGAGCGGGCCGCGGCAGCACAGGAAATCGCTGACATCGCCTCGAACAAGCTGGGGCAGTTCGCCGCCGCGACGTACATGCAGGGAGGGAACCTCGGTCAGCTCGAGGCGTTCCTGTCCAGCAAGGGTCCCCAGGACGTCCTGGACCGTGCCGCCGGCATCCAGCTGATCACCGACATTCGCAACCAGGTCATGCAGGACGCCGACGCGTCTTCTGTGGTGGCCGGCGTTCTTCGGCGTCAGGCGGCTCAGGCAATGGCTCAGCAGCTGGCTGCAGCGCAGACGGCCGAGGACGCAAGGGTTGCGGCCCAGGCTCAGGTGGACCTTGCCACGGCCGAGACAGCAAGCATCCAGAAGCAGCAGGACGCAATGTTCGCCCAGCTTGCGACGCTGCGGAACACCTCGGTCACGCTCGAGCGACAGCGGCAGGCCGGGCTCAAGGCCGATGCCGAGCGCCGCGCTGCAGCTGCCGCCAAGGCTCGTGCCGAGGCGCAGGCGCGAGCGGACGCGCAGGCTCGAGCAGATGCCCGTGCCCGTGCGGCAAGGGATGCGGCCCAGCGTGCCTCTGCGCCGGACCCAGTGGTTTCTGACCCAACCTCTCCGGGGGCGTACAGCCCGGTCCCTTCCCATGGCAACGTCTCTGCCGTCCTTGCCTTCGCGCGGGCCCAGATCGGCAAGCCCTACCAGTGGGGTGGAGCGGGCCCGAACTCCTGGGACTGCTCGGGTCTGACCCAAGCGGCGTGGGCCCAGGCCGGGGTGAGCCTCTCTCACTACACCGGGTGGCAGTGGGCCGAGACCAGCCGGGTGCCGCTCAGCGCCCTGCAGGCGGGTGACCTGGTCTTCTATGGTGACTCCGGCGCGACCAGCCACCACGTCGGCCTCTACGTCGGCGGTGGTCAGATGATCGAGGCGCCGGAGACGGGCAAGAACGTGCGATACGCCTCAATCTGGCGCAGCGACATCGTCCCGGAGGCAGGCCGCCCGTAACCGAGCGTCCATAACCGAGCGCCCGTGGGCAAGCGGTTTCACCTCAGTGAGGCGCGCTCCAGCGGGCCGTGGTCATCCCGGCTTCGGTCGCGCGACTGATGGCCTCCAGGATGACCTTCTCGGCCTCGACGCGACCACCCCAGTGGGCGCCTTCGACGGACTTGCCCGGCTCCAGGTCCTTGTAGGTCTCGAAGAAGTGCTGGATCTCGAGCCGGTCGAACGCACTGACGTCCTCGAGGTCGGTGATGTGGGCCACCCGGGGGTCGTGAGCGGGCACCATCAGGATCTTGTCGTCGCCGCCGGCCTCGTCGGTCATATGGAACAGGCCGATCGCGCGCGCCCCGACCAGACACCCTGGGAACGTCGGCTCCTCGAGCAGGACGAGAGCGTCCAGAGGGTCGCCGTCCTCGCCCAACGTGTCCTCGATGTATCCGTAGTCGGCCGGGTAGCGCGTCGAGGTGAACAACAGGCGGTCGAGTCTGATGCGACCGGTCGCGTGGTCCACCTCGTACTTGTTGCGGTGTCCCTTGGGGATCTCGATCGTGACGTCATACTCCACAGCGGTGCCCTTCGATGGGGATTGGCTTAGG
>PKWT01000499.1:0-2531 GCA_003132125.1 Micrococcales bacterium
GAGACCCCGCCGATGCCGTCGCCACCAGTCTTGGCGCCGAACAAGATGACCAGGTTGCCGACGCCGGAGGCCTTGGCAAGGTGGATGTCCTCGATCCGCATCTTGCCGACCGAGAGCGCGTTGACCAGCGGGTTGCCCTGGTAGCAGGAGTCGAAGACGACCTCGCCGCCGATGTTGGGCAGACCGAGGCAGTTGCCGTAGCCGCCGACACCGGCAACGATGCCCGGGAGGACCCGCAGCGTGTCCGCGTGGTCAATGGCACCGAACCGCAACGAGTCCATGACGGCAATCGGGCGCGCACCCATCGACATGATGTCGCGAACGATGCCGCCGACACCGGTCGCGGCACCCTGGTAGGGCTCGATGTAGGACGGGTGGTTGTGGCTCTCGACCTTGAAGGTCACCGCCCAGCCGTCCCCGATGTCGACGACGCCGGCGTTCTCGCCGATACCGACCAGAAGCTTCTCGTTCATCTCGTCGGTGGTGTTCTCGCTGAACTGCGCCAGGTGGACCTTGGAGGACTTGTACGAGCAGTGCTCGGACCACATGACGGAGTACATCGCCAGCTCGGCAATGGTGGGACGCCGGCTGAGAATCTCGCGGATGCGCTCGTACTCGTCAGCCTTCAGCCCGAGCGCGGCCCAGGGCTGCTGGGTGTCCGCAGTCGTCGAGGCGTGCTCGACCGTGTCGATGTTGGGCTTGGCAACGAAGGTCACGCGTTCACCACTGACTTCAGGACGGATGTGAAGAACTTGAGGCCGTCCAGGGACGGGCCGTAGCCCGCCTCGACGGAGTGCTCGGGGTGCGGCATCAGGCCAACCACGTTCCCGCGCCGGTTGGTGATGCCTGCGATGTCACGGTAGGAGCCGTTGGGATTGTGGCCGCCCTGCTCGACGACGTAGCGGAACGTCACCCTGCCCTCACCCTCGAGCTCGTCGAGGGTCGCCTCGTCGGCGACGTACTGGCCGTCCTGGTTCTTCAGGACGATGGTGATCTCTTCGCCCGGCATGAAGTCCGAGGTCCAGGCGGTCGTGGCGTTCTCGACGCGCAAAGGCTGGTCACGGCAGATGAAGGTGCGGTGGTCGTTCTGGATCATCGCGCCCGGCAGCAGGTGCGACTCACACAGGATCTGGAAACCGTTGCAGATGCCCAGCACGGGCAGCCCACCCTTGGCGGCCGGGACCAGCGCGGACATGACCGGCGCGAACCGTGCGATGGCACCCGCGCGCAGGTAGTCGCCATAGGAGAAGCCACCTGGGAGCACGACCGCGTCGACGTCGTGCAGCGAGTCGTCACCGTGCCACAACGTGACGGGTTCGCCACCGGCGATGCGGACAGCACGGCGGGCGTCGTGGTCATCCAGCGAGCCCGGGAAGGTCACGACGCCGACCCTCATACCTGCGACTCCGCGGAACTCGAATCCAGAGGCGACTCGGCCCGAACGCTGACAACGTCCTCGATGACGGGGTTGGACAGCATCGTCTCGGCAGCTTCGCGCGCGGCGGCCAGCACCTCTTCGGTGACCTCACCCTCGACGGTCAGGACGAAGCGCTTGCCCTGACGGACGTCGGTGAACTGGTGGAAGCCCAACCGCGGCAAGGCGAAGGCGACGGCCTGCCCTTGGGGGTCGAGAATCTCGGACTTCAGCATCACGTCGACGACGACGTTTCCCATGCGAGGTGCTCCTCAGGTACGTGGCTTGGTCACAGGAAGTTTATGGGATGGTCAGGCGAAGGTTTGACCGGTCAATGACTCGAAGGCCTCGATGTACTTCGCCCGGGTGGCTTCGACGATGTGGTCGGGGAGCGCGGGCGGCGCGTCGCCGGACGACCTGTCCCAGCCGCTGGCCGGCGAGGTGAGCCAGTCGCGGACGAACTGCTTGTCGTAGGAGTCCTGGGCCCGACCGGGCTGCCATGCGGCGGCCGGCCAGAATCGCGACGAGTCAGGTGTGAGCACCTCGTCGGCGAGCACGATCGACGGGTTGCCGTCGGCGTCAGGGCGCGACCAGTCGAAACCGAACTCCACCTTGGTGTCGGCCAGCAGGATGCCACGGTCGGCGGCAATCTCGTTGCCGCGTTTGAGGATCGCGATGGTGAGGTCGCGCACGCGTTCGGCGACCGGCATACCGATCTCGACTGCGACCTCGTCAAACGTCATCGGCTGGTCGTGCTCGCCGATCGGGGCTTTGGTCGACGGCGTGAAGATCGGCGAGGGCAGCAGGGACCCATCCACCAGCCCGGCGGGCAGCGGAACACCACAGACTGAGGACGACTCGCGGTACTCCGCAAGGCCGCTGCCGGTCAGATAGGCCCGACCGATGCATTCGACGGGCACCATGTCGAGCCGCTGGACGAGGACCGCACGCCCGGCCACGGCTTCAGGCACCTCGGTGGAGATCACGTGGTTCGGGATGATGTCGGTCAGCTGCTCGAACCACCAGAGCGAGAGCTGGGTCAGGACCTTGCCCTTGTCAGGGATCTCGCTGTCCAGGATGAAGTCGAACGCCGAGATCCGGTCCGTGGCCACCAGCA
>PKWT01000499.1:2548-13014 GCA_003132125.1 Micrococcales bacterium
GCGACCTTCCATGCTGCGGGACGTTTCATGACGGGACCGGGATCTCGCCGCGCTGGGCGGCGAGCGCGATGTCGGTGCGGTGCTGCGAACCCTTGACCCTGATCCGGTCAACCGCGGCGTAGGCGCGGTCGCGGGCCTGCGCCAGATCTGCGCCGGTAGCGACGACGGACAGGATCCGACCGCCGGCCGAGACGAGGGAGCCGTCCTTGCCGATGGCCGTTCCCGCATGCAGGACGTAGGCGTCGTCGCCGATCTCCGCGAGACCCTCGATGACGTCGCCGGAGCGAGGTGACTCCGGGTAACCCTTGGATGCCACGACCACGGTCACGGCGTGCTCGGGACGCCAGCGAAGAGAGGCGACCCCGTCGAGCTTGCCGACGGCGGCGGCATACAGCAGCCCGCCAAGGGGTGTGGCCAGTCGAGCCAGAACGACCTGCGTCTCCGGATCGCCGAACCGGGCGTTGAACTCGATCACCCTCATCCCCCGCGAGGTCAGGGCAAGCCCGACGTACAGCACTCCGACGAACGGCGTTCCGCGATGGCGCATCTCGTCGATGGTCGGCTGAGCGACACGATCCACGACGTCCTGGACCAGGGACTTGGGAGCCCAGTCCAACGGCGAGTAGGCGCCCATGCCGCCTGTGTTGGGGCCCTCGTCGGCGTCCGACAACCGTTTGAAGTCCTGGGCCGGAGCCATGGGCACCACAGTGGTGCCGTCCGTGATGCAGAACACCGAGATCTCAGGCCCGTCCAGGAACTCCTCGACGATGATCCGACCATTCGGCTTGTCAAGGCACTGAACGGCGTGGGCGAGTGCGCTCAAGCGGTTGTCCGTCACGACAACACCCTTGCCGGCGGCCAGGCCATCGTCCTTGACGACGTACGGCGCCCCCAGAGCGTCCAGGGCTCCGGCCACTTCTTCGACGGTGGTGCAGACGTGGGCCAGGGCGGTGGGCACGCCGGCGGCCGCCATGACCTCTTTGGCGTACGCCTTGCTCCCCTCGAGCATGGCCGCTTCCGCCGACGGCCCGAAGCAGGCGATACCGCGCTCCCGCACAGCGTCGGCCACGCCCGCGACGAGGGGCGCCTCCGGCCCGACGACAACCAGATCGACGGCCAGTGAAGCGGCCAGAGCCGCAACCCCGGCGCCGTCCAGCGGGCCCTGCGGCAGCTCACGGCACAGGGCGATGGCGTCAATACCAGGGTTGCCGGGTGCGGCGATGACGGCGTCGACGGACGGGTCGAGAGTCAGAGCCTTGACGATGGCGTGCTCACGAGCACCGGTGCCAATGACGAGAACCTTCACGGTCGGAAGCCTAGGCGACCGACGCGTGGTGTGCGCGCCGCACCGGGACGCAGGATGGTTGGCTACCCATACGGATGCCTTTGTCGACCAACTGGTCTGCTGGAGGGTCCGCCGCACACTAGACTTGTGGGTTGGTTATGCCGGCCAATGGCCCGGCCCATGGCCGGCCCATGTTCGCTGCACCTTCGGTCGAAGGGCATCGTTCCACAACACGACTCAGGCGGAGCAGTGACTGTCTCGGAAAAGCCGATCGACCCTTCGACACACCCCGGCAACCCGGTGACCCCGGATGCCGTTGCGGCGCAGATCGCCATCGAGCAAGCCCACGTCGACAAGGTCTACACCGAGCTCGGCAAAGCATCAGAGCGCGCCTCTTTGGTCGAGGCCGAGGGCCTTGCGCGCGGCCGGATCTCTCGCACCGGCGACGTCCGCGACGAGGAGATCACCGGCCTGTTCGAACGAGACGCCTTGGTGTTCAACGCCAACAGGCGACGCGCCACGCTCGAGATGCAGTACGAAGGCCTCGTATTCGGACGCCTGGACCTCGATGGCGGCCCNNACCGCGAGGTTCGTTATGTCGGTCGCCTGGGCGTTCGTGATGATGACTATGAGCCGCTGGTGATCGACTGGCGTGCGCCCGCCGCTGCGCCCTTCTATCGCTCCACACCTGTCGAGCCCCTCGGCGTACTGCGCCGAAGGGTGTTGCGCTGCAAGGGTTCCGATGTCGTCGGCATCGAGGACGACCTCATGGTCCCCGAGGCGCCCGACGACCTCGTGGTCGTCGGTGACGGTGCGCTGATGGCGGCCCTGACCCGAACCCGCGGCGCTCGGATGCGCGACATCGTGGCCACCATCCAGCGCCATCAGGACGAAGCCATTCGAGCACCAGCGCGAGGGGTCACCGAGATCACCGGAGGCCCCGGCACAGGCAAGACGGTCGTGGCACTGCACCGCGCGGCATACCTCCTGTATTCCGATCGCCGCCGTTTCGAGTCCGGCGGGATCCTGGTCGTGGGGCCGTCTGCCGCCTACACGGCATACATCGAGCGGGTCCTGCCCTCGCTGGGTGAGGACTCGGTGACCCTGCGGTCGCTTGGCGACGTGGTCGAGGGGATCACGACCGAGCGGCTCGACCCTCCGGCGGTCGCCGCGATCAAGGGCTCGCTGAAGATTCGGCGGATCCTCTCGCGGGTGGCCCGCGACGTCATTCCCGATACGCCAACCCAGCTGCGCGTCTTCGTCGCCGGGCGTGCGATCCGGCTCGACTCCGACGTCCTGGACCGCGTCCGCCTGCAGGTGCTGCGCACTCATCAGCGCAACCTCGCCCTGCAGGCCGCGACCCAGGCCTTGGCCGATGCCGCGTGGGCCGACAATCCCGAGGGTGAGCACTCGGTGTTCATGGAGAAGTTCCTCGACCACATGGACGTGGAAGCCTTCCTGCGCCAGTGGTGGCGGCCACTGGATGCGCGCGAGGTGCTGCTGTGGCTGGCCGACCCTGCGCGAACACAGCGCTACGCGGTGGGTGTGCTGAGCCCTGCCGAGGCCACACTTCTGAGTGACTCAGTGCGGACGTCGATCGACACTGGGACCTGGTCCGTGGCCGACGTCGCGCTGATCGATGACCTCGCGACCCGACTCGGCCCGATGCGCAGTAACGACAAGGAAGAACGGGGCTTCTACGAGGTCGAGGAGGTCGACGACTTCACCGGGCAGCGCGTCTTCGACCCTTCAACGGGCCGAGCCGCCTGGGAGTCGAACGCCACCGGCTACCAGGTCACACCCCACACCATGCGGGAGCGGCTGATGAACGGCCGGTTGGAGCAGCCCGACGAGTACGCACATGTGCTGATTGACGAAGCCCAGGACATCTCCCCCATGCAGTGGCGGATGCTCGGTCGCCGCGGCCGCTGGTCGTCATGGACCGTGGTGGGGGACGCGGCGCAGGCTTCATGGCCCGACGCCGAAGAAGCACATCAGGCACGCGAGCAGGCCTTCGGCAGCCAGGTGCGCTCGCTGTTCCACATGGACACCAACTACCGCAACGCGCGCGAGATCTTCGACTACGCGGCCGACGTGATCCGGGCTGAGGTCCCTGACGCCGACTTACCGCTGGCCGTGCGCGAGACCGGCGTCTCGCCGATCGTCAGATCGGTGACGGGAGAGGGAATCCCGGCCTCGGTCGCCCAGGCGGTCGACGCGCTTCTGGGCGAGGTCGCCGGCTCGATTGCCGTGATCTCCCCCGCGCGCTGGATCGCGTCGATCAGGTCTGCGGTGGACGTCTCCTCGGGTCGTGTCAACGTCGTCGACCCGATGTCGACCAAGGGTCTGGAGTACGACGCCACGGTCATCGTGGATCCTGACGAGATCACCGCCGAGTCCCCCGGTGGAGTCCGCGTTCTGTACGTCGCCCTCACCCGCGCCGCGCACCGGATGACTGTCCTCGAGCTGGAGCGTTGACTGTCCGCACGAACCAGGTCGGGTCTGCCGTCAAACGTGCACATGGCGAGATTGTGCGGCATTCGGCCGTCTCACTGAGCACAAGCCCCGGCCGCTCGGGGTTGATGTGCACGTTCGACGGCACACGGGCCTGCCCCACCGACTCGCGGAGTTGCGCGCTTGAGCGCAGACCCGACGTGCCCGGCAATCAGGTGAGCCTGGCCAGCCAGGGGGTGTGCGTCGTCTCGTCAAAAGGTGCGATGCCACCCCGTATGGCGTGGAGCGCCTCGTCACGCGACTGCTCGGCCATCGCGATGATGTCGGGCGGATAGCCCAGCTCGACCTGGTGCGTGGCGAACTCGTCCTCGTCGTCCACGTGCACCGAGCCATCCTGGCGCTGGAACACGTCGAGGTCGAGGTCGANNCACCAGGACGTCAGTGTCCGACCCGGGCGACGGCTGAGGACCGGAGTCGGGATCGTCGGCGCCGCAGTCCTTGCTATCGTAAAAGGTCGCCACCCAGGCGTGGTCGTGGGGCAACAGCACGACCTGCGCGGCTGTCGTCTCGAAGCTCACGCCCGGTCGCGCGAAGGTGACACCGGCCCGGCCACCAAGCCACACGCCATACGGGTCCTCACCGAGCAGTTCGAGCGTGGCCTCCCAGTGCGGCCTGTCGCCCCACTTGGTGAACCGCATCCGAACGGCGCTCCCGACGTTGGAGACCGTACTCATTTCAAACCGCTTTCTGGTGCCGATTCAGTGCNNGGGGTGGTCAGCCGAGCAGCGAGTGCCGTTCGATGATCTCGTCCCGGCCGGGACCGACCCCGATGGTCGACACCCGGGCGCCGATGAGCTCTTCGACCCGCAGGATGTAGGCGCGGGCGTTGGCCGGCAGCTCCTCGAACGAGCGGCAGGTCGAGATGTCCTCCGACCAGCCCGGGAGGTTCTCGTAGATGGGCTTCGCGTGGTGGAAGTCGCTCTGGCTCATCGGCATCTCCTCGTAGCGCTCACCGCCCACGTCATAGGCGACGCAGACCGGCACCTGGTCGAGCCCGGTGAGGACATCGAGCTTGGTGACGACGAAGTCGGTGACGCCGTTGATCCGCGCCGCATAGCGCCCGACCACCGTGTCCATCCAGCCACAGCGACGGGGCCGACCGGTCGTGGTGCCGTACTCAGCGCCCGCCTCGCGCAAGAACTCGCCCTTGTCGTCAAGCAGCTCAGTGGGGAAGGGTCCTTCGCCGACCCTCGTGGTGTAGGCCTTGAGGATGGCGATGACCCGGTCGATCCGGGTCGGCGGCACCCCTGAACCGGTGCACGCGCCGCCCGCGGTCGGGTTGGATGAGGTAACGAACGGGTAGGTGCCGTGGTCAACATCGAGCAGCGTTGCCTGACCGGCCTCGAACAGGACCGTCTTGCCCTCATCGAGCGCCTTGGTGAGCAACAGGCCAACGTCCACGACCATGGGACGCAACCGTTCGGTGTACAGCCTGAACTCGTCGAGAACCTCGTCGACCTCGACGGCTCGACGGTTGTAGATCTTCACGAACATCTGGTTCTTGACCTCGAGAGCGGCCTCGACCTTTTGCCGCAGGATCGACTCGTCGAAAAGGTCCTGCACCCTGATGCCGACACGCGCCATCTTGTCGGCATAGGTCGGACCAATGCCGCGGCCGGTCGTGCCGAGCCGGCGAGACCCCAGGAACCGCTCGGTCACCTTGTCCAGCACCCGGTTGTACGGCGTGATCAGATGGGTGTTGGCGCTGATGACCAGCCTGGACGTGTCGATGCCTCTGGCATTGAGCGCGTCGATCTCCTCGAACAGCACAGCAAGGTCGACGACGACACCGTTGCCGATGACCGGGATGCAGCCCGGGGTCAGGATGCCGCTGGGCAGCAGGTGGAGGGCGTACTTCTCGCCATCGATGACGACGGTGTGACCGGCGTTGTTGCCGCCGTTGAACTTCACGACATAGTCGATCCTGCTCCCCAGCAGATCGGTCCCCTTCCCCTTGCCCTCATCGCCCCACTGGGCGCCAACCAGCACGATTGCAGGCATGGGGCCTCCTCAACTTGACTGTGTCTGACTGGACTTTGACTCGACCGAGCGCACAAAGGCTACCGGCAGCGGTACTCCGGCACCGAACCAGGACCGCCAACCGGACGGTGCCGTCAACCGGACAGCTGGGTGCCGCCGGTCTCGAGCAGTCCACGGCGCTGGGCCGCAACCCCCAGCTGGAAGCGGGTTTCAGCCCCGAGGTCGTCCATCAGCCTGGCCACCCGCCGGCGGACCGTCCGCAGGCCCCACCCCAGGTACCGGGCGATCGCCTCGTCCTTCACGCCGCTCGCGAGCAGGACCAGCAGCTCTCGGTCCTGCGCGATGTCCCGCCGGGCTCCTGGCACCGGTTGGGCGAGGTCCCAGGCGTAGTCGAACATGGTCGTGAACGCCGTGATCAGCATCGGGCTGCGAATGACGACGTGGTCGGACTCCACTGACCCCCATTCGGCCATGGCAAGAACGACGTCGCCGCCGAAGATCGTGAACTCGCTGGGTGGGTTCGCACTGACACGTTGCTGCTCCCCGGCATCTGCCAATGCCCGCACCGAACGCCGACCGGCGGGGTCCTCAAGCGCCTCCATGGAGTAGATCGCCCTTTGCTCGCGGCCCCCGGCGAGCGCCCCCGGACGCTTTCGAACACCGTCTTCGTCGAGCCCGGGACCGACCTTCAGGCTGAGGACGCTGTTGCGGATCAGTCCGGTGGTGCTCCGTAGCGTGTGCTCGACCAGAACCACCGCCATCTGCGAAGACACGATCTCCCAGACTGGTTTGGAGTCCGTCGAGCCTCGGGAGTCGCCGGCTGCCCGATGCTCGGCAGTGAATCTCGCGATGGCAGCCCGGGCGTCCGCGAGCTCGCGTCGGCGGGTGTCCAACCTCGCCTCCTCGTCCCCGAGCAGGCGTTCGAGGGCCGGTCGAGGATGCTCAACGAGTATCAGTCCGTCGACCGTCTCACGCACGAGTCGGTTGCCGATGAGCGACTCGAGGGCCTCGGTCGCCAGGATGAGACTCCATCCGAGCTCGGCAGCAATCGGCGCGAGGGTGGTTGGACCCGAACGCAGGATGCGCCGATAGAGCTCCTCGGCGTCGGCGGAGATCTGGAAGACGGCCAGGTGCGGGCTCACGGCGAGCAGACCGTCGCGTCGCCCGTGAAGGAGTCAGCAAGACCCGATGTGCAGTCTGGGTCGCAGGCTGGGTCGGCAGCGGTGTCGGCAGCGGTGTCAGAGCCCAACGTGAAGAACGTCATGTGTGGCAGGTTAGGGCCATTGGCACTCTTAGGCCACTTTTTGACGTGTCGACAGGCGATCATGCAAGGGACCGAGGTTGACACAGCACCAGGGGACAACGGACCGAGGTCACGGACGTCTCATCCTCCACAGAGGGGCGACAACCGTAGGGGGCGGGCCGGGAACCGGGACCTTACAGGTCTCGGGTCCCGGCACCTCCGCGTTTCAGGGCCTCCGCGTTTCAGGGGCTTCCGCGATTCAGAGCCAGATGGCCGTCGCGGACACACGGGACCTACAAGCCGAGGTCCTTGGCGATGATGACTTTCATGATCTCGCTGGACCCGCCGTAGATCCGCGAGACGCGGGCGTCGGCGTACATGCGGGATATCGGGTACTCGAGCATGTAGCCGTAACCGCCGTGCAGCTGAAGACAGGCGTCCATCACCTCTGCCTGCACCTCGGTCGTGAACAGCTTGACCCGCGCGGCGTCAGCGACGCTGAGAACACCCTCGTCGAGCTCCTCGAGCGCCCGGTCGACCATGTGCCGGCCGGCCTCGACCTTGGCCGACAGCCCCGCGAGCACGAACTTCGTGTTCTGGAAAGAGGCGATCGGGGTGCCGAACGCTGTGCGCTCTCGGGTGTAGTCCAACGTCAGCCCGATGGCCCGTTCACAGGAGGCCTGAGCCGACATCGCGATCGACATTCGCTCCTGGGGAAGGTTGGCCGTGAGGTAGGCGAAGCCATTGCCTTCTGCGCCAAGGCGATTGGCGACCGGCACGCGGACGTTGTCGAAGAAGAGCTCGCTCGTGTCCTGGGACTTCAGACCGAGCTTGTCCAGGTTGCGGCCCCGGCTGAAGCCCTCCATGTCCTCTTCGACGACCAGCAGTGTCAGTCCGGCCCTGCGGTCAGCCTCAGAGCGTGAGGTACGCGCCACGACGACGACCAGATCGGCGTTCATGCCACCAGTGATGAAGGTCTTGGCGCCGTTGAGGACGTAGCAGTCGCCGTCGAGAACCGCACTGGCCGAGATGCCCGCAAGATCGGAACCCGTGCCTGGCTCGGTCATCGCGATCGCAGTGACGGACTCACCCGACGCGAAGGCCGGGAACCACCGCGCCTGTTGCTCGGGTGTCGCGAGCTCCAGGAAATACGGCAGCACGACGTTGAGGTGCAGCTGCAAGGCGCCCGAGACCGCACCCGTGTGCATGACCTCCTCGGCGAAGATCACGTTGTAGATGAACGACTTCTCGCCCGCCCCGCCGAACTCCTGCGGAATCCGGATACCCGTGATGCCCAGGCGGCCGAACTCGGCATACAGGCTCTTGGGAACTCCCTTGGCGGCCTCCCACTCGGCCACATGCGGGAGGACGTGTTCGGTCAGGAACGCACGAACGGACCTCCGAAACGCCTCTTGCTCATCGGTGCTCGCGCGACCTCGCATGAACCGCCTCCGGTGCTCTGGACCTTGTGTGACGAACGGCTAGAAACCGAGCGCGTCGGCCGCTTCGGCCGACGAGTCACGCAGGAACTGCGCGCACCTCTGCTGCTCGATGGTCTCGCCGATCTCACCGGCCGCCCGACTCAACGCGGCCAGTGAACGCAGGAACCCCTGATTGGGCTCGTGCGACCAGGGCACCGGCCCCTGGCCCTTCCAGCCACCGCGGCGCAACGCATCCAGCGACCGGTGGTAGCCGGTGCGCGCGAACGCGTAGCCCTCGATCGTGTGGCCGTCCTTGAGCGCGATCTCGGCCAGAGTGGCCCATGCCAGGGGCGACGCCGGGTATGCCGCGGCAACAGCCCGCGGGTCCTTGCCTCCCGCGAGGTCCCCGGCTGCCGGGTCCACCGGCAGCCGGGTCTCGGGGATACCCAAGAGGTTGCTCATCGGAGGTCGTTCATCAGGCGTGGGTGCCGGCGCTGCGCAGGTTCTGGCAGGCCTCGACGACGCGAGCCGCCATGCTGGCTTCTGCTTCCTTGCCCCAGGCGCGCGGGTCGTACTTCTTCTTGTTGCCGACCTCGCCGTCGATCTTCAGGACGCCGTCGTAGTTGGTCATCATGTAGCCGGCGACCGGACGGGTGAAGGCGTACTGGGTGTCGGTGTCGACGTTCATCTTGACGACGCCGTAGTCGACCGCGTCGGAGATCTCAGAGGGCAGCGAGCCCGAGCCACCGTGGAAGACGAGGTCGAAGGGCTTGGAGCCTGCGGCAAGACCCTTTGCGGCGATGACGGCATCCTGCGCGTTCTTGAGGATCTCAGGACGCAGCTTGACGTTGCCCGGCTTGTACGCGCCGTGCACGTTGCCGAAGGTCAGCGCGGTCATGTAGCGGCCGAACTCGCCCAGACCCAGTGCCTCGACGGTCGCGAGCGCATCCTCGGGGGTGGAGTAGAGCTTCTCGTCGATCGCACCCGTGACGCCGTCCTCTTCGCCACCGACGGCGCCGACCTCGATCTCGAGGATGATGTGCGCGGACTTGCACAGATCGAGCAGCTCGCGGGCAATCGTGAGGTTCTCAGGCACCGGAATCACGGAACCGTCCCACATGTGCGACTGGAACCACGGCAGGCCGCCGGCCTTGACCCTCTCGAGGGACGCCGCGATCAACGGACGGACGAAACCGTCCAGCTTGTCCTTCGGGCAGTGGTCGGTGTGCAGGGCGATGTTGACGTCGAAGTTCTTGGCAACCTCGTTCGCGTAGGCGGCGAGGGCGATGGAACCAGAGACCATGTTCTTGATCGTGGACCCGGAGAGGTAGTCGGCCCCACCGGTGGAGACCTGGACGATGCCGTCGCTGCCGGCCTCGGCGAACCCACGGATCGCGGCATTCAGTGTTTGGGAGGACGTGACGTTGATCGCCGGGTAGGCGAACGAACCGGCCTTGGCGCGGTCCAGCATGTCGGCGTAGACCTCAGGGGTCGCGATGGGCATAGTTGGCTCCTCAAAGAGACTCGAGCGCGTCGTTCAGCCTCTCGACACGCGGCAGGCTTGGTGCGCTCCGATCCTCCCACGCCGGATGCTCGGCCTGCGACCCGCTCCTACCCCATGGCGGGACCGACGGCTTCAGGGCTGGTCCGCCAACGCCTGGTCGAAGACGTGTTGGCGCACCCATGCATGCATCGCGATCGCGGCCGCTGCGCCGGCATTGATCGAGCGCGTCGACCCGAACTGCGCGATGTCCAGGATCGCCACCGACGCCTCACGCGCCTGCACCGAGAGCCCCGGACCCTCCTGACCGAAGAGCAGGATGCAGTGCCTGGGCAGCTCATAGGTCTCGATCGGCTGCGAGCCGGGCAGGTTGTCAATCCCGATGATCGGTATTCCGTGCGCCCCACCGCCCACTGGTGCGGTAGCCGCCCAGTCGATCAGGTCCTCGACCGTCGGGTGGTGGTACTCGTGCTGGTATCGGTCGGTCACCATGGCCCCACGACGGTTCCAGCGACGCTTTCC